>CALCDN010000091.1 GCA_937900755.1 uncultured Acetobacter sp.
GGGCGTGCCCACCCGGCATGCTGGCCGGGTGGAAGCCGTGTTCGCGGCAGCGTTTTATGACCATGCCTATCTATGGGACCGCAAAAGCCGATGTGCGTACCTTGCCGGTCTGGCGCGGGGTGGGCCGGGCGCGCAGGCGCGCGACGGCGCGGTGGCCGCATGGTCCGCACTGCCGGAGCAGGGGGTGCCTGTCGCACCCGTGCCACCCGTACCCCTGCGGGCCAATGTGGAGATGCCTGCGTATTGCCAGGCCGTAAGTGCTGCGCAAAACTATATTGCCCAGGGGGATGTTTTCCAGGTCAACATAACGTGCCAGCATGTGGCACCGTTACCCGTGGGCGTGTGTGCGGCCAGCCTGTACCGCAGGTTGCGCCGGGTGGCTCCAGCGCCTTTTGGGGCCTATCTGTCCTGCGGGGTGGATTTTTCGCTTCTGTCCTGCTCGCCTGAGCGGTTTTTGCAGGTGGATGGTAATGGCCGTATCACCACGCGCCCCATAAAGGGAACCGCCCCACGGGGCAAAACCGGGGCCGAGGACCAGAATCTGGCCCAACGCCTTGCGGTGGATGACAAGGAGCGGGCCGAAAACCTGATGATTGTGGACCTCATGCGCCATGACATCGGGCGTGTCGCCCGCATTGGCAGTGTGAGCGTGCCCGAGCTTTGGGGGGTGGAGCGGTTTGCGCATGTGCACCATCTTGTCTCGGAGGTGCGCGGGCAGTTGCAGGCGGAGCGCGATGTGTTCGACCTGCTGGCGGCCACCCTGCCGCCCGGCTCCGTAACGGGTGCCCCCAAACACCGGGCCATGGAGATTATAGATGAACTCGAAGCCGCCCCGCGTGGGGCCTATTGCGGCACGGTCTTTTATACTGGCGTGGACGGGCGGATGGATAGCTCCGTAATCATTCGCAGCTTTGTGGCCCATGCGGGGCATCTGCGCATGGGCACGGGAGGGGGTGTTACCATTCTGTCGGACCCGCAAAGGGAATATGAGGAAATGCGGCTTAAACTGGCGCCATTCGCAGCCTTTGTGGAGGGCGCGTGATGTTTGTCTGGCTCAATGGTGCGCTCCGTACGCACGATGAGGCGCGCATAAGCCCAGCCGACAGGGGCTTTACGCTGGGGGATGGCGTGTTCGAAACCATGCGTGTGGTGGACGGGCGGGTGTGCCACCTGCCCCGGCACATGGCCCGGCTTGCGGCCGGGGGCGTGGTGCTGGGCCTGCCCGTGCCTGCCGAACAGACGGTGCAGGGTGCCGCCACGGCCCTGCTTGGGGCCAATGGGCTGGACAATGCGGTGCTCCGGCTGAGTGTCACGCGCGGAGAAGGCCCAAGGGGGCTGCTGCCCCCGGTCCATGCAACCCCCACGGTGCTGCTTACGGCGGTGGCGGGCGTGTTTACGGTCAGTTCCGTGCAGGTTGTAACCAGCCGCCTGATCCGGCGGGATGAGGCATCGCCCCTGTCCTATGTAAAAAGCCTGAACTACCTGCCCGGAATTCTGGCCCGGCAGGAGGCCGAGCGCCTGGGTGCGCAGGATGCGCTTTTGCTCAACACGCACGGGCGGGTGGCGGAAAGCACAATCAGCACCCTGCTGGTGGCAACGGATGCGGGGCTGTTTACCCCCCCCGTGGCCGAGGGCGCGCTGGCGGGTATTGCCCGCCAGATTGTGCTGGAGCGCCAGCTTGCGCGCGAGGCGCCACTGGGCGTGGCCGACCTTGTGGCGGCGCGGGGGGTGTGGCTCATCAATTCCCTCTCGCTCAGGGTGGTGCGGGTACTGGATGGGCAGGAACTGCGCGTGGATGAGGCATGGACCACCCGCCTGGAGCACAGTCTGTGCCAGACTGCATAGTTCTGGCCGGATTTATGTCCTTTCCGTCTGGAGGGCAGGCATGCGACGATAAGGGCTTGTGCTGGGCGGGTGGAATGTTCAATCGTTCGCCGGTCCTTTTCAGGCCGGAATGATACGCATCGGAAGAAACCGGTCTGTGGTATTCTGATGAGGTGACCCATGCAGCAGGCAACAACAGCCACGGAGCAACCGGCGGAGCAGGGCAATGTCCCCCGCTATGATCTGAGACAGATCGATGTTGACCCAAATTTCTGGTATCCTGTGGCATGGTCCAGCAAGGTACGCCAGGGTAAGGCGTTCGCCGCCCGCTTTGCAGGGCACCCCATTGCGCTGATCCGCCCCAAATATGGCCCGGTCTACGCGCTGGAAGACCGCTGCGCCCACCGCCAGGTGCCGCTGAGCAAAGGCGTCGTGGACGACAAGGGTTGCGTCAAGTGCTGCTACCACGGCTGGGCGTTTGACCAGCAGGGCAAGTGCGTAACCGTACCCTACCTGAACAAGGAAGGTGTGGGCCGCCCGGTCAAGGCGTATCCCTGCCGCGAAAAAAGCGGGTTGATCTTTATCTTCCCCGGTGACCCGGAACTGGCCGACAAGGTGCCCGTGCCCGACATCGCGCAGGTGGGGAATCCCGAATACAAGACCCGCCAGTTCAGCCCGCGCCTGAAATGCCACTACACCTTCATGCATGAAAACCTGATGGACATGAACCATCAGTTCCTGCATCGCCGCCAGATGGGCTCCATTACCGCCCGTTTTCTGGGGCAGGACAAGGGCGACAACTTCTTGGAGGCGCGCTACAGCTTTGCCCGCAAGGGCGGCAACCAGCCGCTGGCCGAAGCCCTGATTTTTGGCAGGCACCATGATGATGGCCGCGAACAGCCGGTGGAGGAAGTTGTCTCCATCCGCACCACATATCCGTACCAGACACTCCAGATCCACGACAAGGACGGAGACCTGATCATGGACCTGTGGGCCTGCTACCTGCCTTTGGGTGGAACCCAGCAGATCACCCAGGCGTTTGGTCTGCTGTCGGTTAAAAAACCCAAATGGACTTTCCTGCTCGATATCGCATGGCCGGTGCTGGGCCTGTTCACGCATCGCATCTTTGAAGAAGACCGCGAAATCGTGGAAATGGAGCAAAACGCATGGCGCGAACTGGGCGGGGACCGGAATATAGAAGTGTTCCCCGTGATTAAAAGCCTGCGCGACCTGCTGGCCCGCAGTGGTGTGCCCAACCAGTACGCCCAACCGCTCGATCAGGACTGAAGGCACTTTTTGGCCTTGCCTGCAAGGCCAAAAAACGCCATATAGGGCCGCCCCGGCCGTGCCGGGGTAGCACACACGCGAGGCCATACACCTCTGGTGCCCAGCCAAATGGCCGGGTGGTGTCTCGCGGAGGTTTAACCAGTTAGGTAGGAATACGCCCCATGGCGATGCCCGATTTCACACTGCGCCAGCTGCTTGAAGCTGGTGTTCACTTTGGTCACCACACCCGTCGTTGGAACCCGCGTATGGCGCCGTTCCTGTTTGGCGTGCGTAACCAGGTTCACATCATCGACCTTCAGCAGACCGTTGGCCTGCTTGACCGCGCCCTCAAGGCGATTCGTGATGTTGTAGCCGGTGGTGGCCGCGTTCTGTTCGTTGGCACCAAGCGCGCCGCGCAGGACCCGATTGCCGAAGCAGCCCGCCGCTGCGGCCAGTATTACGTCAACCACCGCTGGCTGGGCGGCATGCTCACCAACTGGAAGACCATTCAGGGCTCCATCAAGCGCCTGCGCCAGATTGAAGATACGCTCGAAGGCGTGACGTCTGGCCTGACCAAGAAGGAAGTGCTGGAACTGACCCGCCAGCGCGACAAGCTCGAACGCTCCCTTGGTGGTATCAAGGAAATGGGTGGCCTGCCCGACGTGCTGTTCGTGATCGACACGAACAAGGAAAAGCTGGCGATTGAAGAAGCCAACAAGCTGGGTATCCCGGTTGTGGCCATTCTGGACAGCAACTCCGACCCGCGCGGTGTTACCTATCCGGTTCCTGGCAATGATGACGCCATTCGCGCCATTGGCCTGTATTGCGATCTCGTCTCCGCTTCCGTGCTCGACGGGATTTCCGCCGAGATGGGCGCTGCGGGCCATGACGTGGGTGCAGCCGAAGAACTGCCGGTTGAACCCGCCCTGGAAGCGGCTCCGGTGGCCGAAGAGGTTCCCGCGGCAGGCTGAAGCCTTTAAAAACAGCCCGGTTTCGACCGGGCTGTTTTTTTGTATGAGAGGCCTGTTTTTCGCAGGCAACAGAATGTTCCGCCGCGCGCCCTGCCAGGGGCGCGTTGCGGTTTTCTAAGGAGTAGGAATATGGCGGAAATTACCGCAGCATTGGTCAAGGAACTGCGCGAACAAACCGGCGCAGGCATGATGGATTGCAAAAAGGCGCTGAACGAAGCGCAGGGTGATATTGAAGCCGCCATTGACTGGCTGCGCACCAAGGGCCTTGCCGCCGCCGCCAAAAAATCCGGCCGCGTGGCAGCAGAAGGTCTGGTTGCCGTTGCC
>CALCDN010000092.1 GCA_937900755.1 uncultured Acetobacter sp.
GGGTTGCAGGTCGGCGACAAACCGCGTGGCCTGTGCCTGCATGTGGGCCTGGGCCTGATGCAAAGACCGCACACTCCTGGCCATGCGCCGCATGAAGGCCTCATCCACGGGCATGACGCGCAGGGTGGCCTGTGCTTTTTCAAGCCGGGCGTGGGCGGCCTTCGCCCGTTCGAACGCGGCGCGCTCATGTGCTACGGCCTGCCGGGTCTGCCCCAGGGCAACACGCTGCATAACGCGGGACAAAACAGCACGCGCCTGCTGGTGCTGCCCCGCGGCCACCGCCACCTGCCCCTGTGCCTGGGCCAGCGCCTGATCCGCCTCCCCCGCCAGGCGGGTGAGTTCCGCCTGACCGGCCTGGGCACTGGCCAATGCCTGCTCCAGCCGCGCAATGTCCGCCCGGTGGGTGTGGCGGCGCTCCTGTTCGGCCTGCCCGTGCAGCAGGGTCTGCTGGGCAGCATCCAGTTGCGCTTGCGCCGCCCGCTCCTGATCCGCCAGCCCACGCAGCAGGTCGCGCGTTTGCCGCAGGGCGACAAGCTTTTCCTCCTCCTGCCTGCGCCGCTCGGGGTTTTCGCTATCGGCCAGCATGCGCCGGGTCTGCTCCAGCGCGTTTATATCCTCGCGCAGGGCGTCCTTGCGCGCCACAAGGGCGGCCACCTGCGCTTCTGCCTGCTCGCTTTCCTCCTGTACCTGCCGCAGGCGACCGGTTGGCTTGCCGGTTTTTACGGTCTGGTACTGGGCAAGCCGCTGGCGCAGCAATGCCAGAATGGCGGCGGCTTCGGCCGTGCCGGTCACACCCTGTATGCTCTGTTGCAGGCAGGCTTGCAGGCTGGTACGCCCCGCACCGGACAGGGGGGGCTGGGCAAAGCTTTCGCCCTGGGCCACCAGCAGGGCGTTCCACAGCCCTGCGGCCTCGGTCCTGCTGACTTTTTCCAGCTCGAACAGGGCTTGCAGGCGGTCCTCCGCCGCCTCCCCATCAAAGCGTTCGGCCCCCAGATCAAGCCTTGCGAACTTGCCGTTACCAAACTTTTTTTCCAGCCAGCAGGACTGGCCATTCCACGTAAACGCCACCCCCACATGCGGCGAACCACCCCCATAGGGCAGCAGGTCATTGAATAGCCTGGCCCTGGAGCCGTGCCTGAGCGTAAGAGCTGCCCGCAGCGCCATGAGCACGGTGGATTTACCCGCCTCATTCGGTGCGGCCAGTATGTTCAGACCCGCGCCCAGCCCTTCAACCCGAATGGGGGAGGCAAAGCGGCGCACGGCCTCGATCTGGATATCGGTCAGGATCATGGCGCGGTCCTTTGCACGTCACCCCAGAGCAGGAAGAGCCTTTGCAGCGCCTCACGCGCAACGGTTGCCTCCGCCCCGCCAGCATCAGCCTGGGCCAGCAGGGCCGAGGCCGCCTCGCGCACGGGCCCTGCTGGCCCCAGCATGTCCAGGTCATCCGCTCCAGCAGCCAGGCCCGGCGCCCCGGAAAGGCGCAGGCAGGTCAGCGCGCTGCGCAGGCGGCGTTCGATCAGGCTTTCGTAAAGTGCGAGGTCTTCCACCCCCAGCATGCCGCTGACCTCCAGCCAGGCCAGAATGGTGTCGGGCCTTTCGGGGGCCATGGCGCGCACCCGGCTTTCCAGCGCCTCTATATCCGCGCTACTGCCCAGCACCACGTTTTCAAACTTGCGCCACGTAAAGCGGCCTGTTTTGTGCCTGCTCAGGCGCGGTGGAGCCGTGGGGCCATCAAGCGCCACCACCACGCACTCGCCACCACCCGCTCCCCCCGTGCCAAACCGGTCCACCTCCGGCGTGCCGGAATACACCGTGCGCGCATCAATCTGGTTAAAACCGTGCCAGTCCCCCAGGGCCAGATAGGCAAGCCCCGCGCGGGTGGCCCGGTCAATGGCTATGGGGTTGTTCTGGGCCTCGTCCCCATTGCCAAACCCCGTGACCGAGCCGTGGGCAACCCCTATGCGCAACGCACCTTCTGGCGTTGGGGCGTCATCCATATAGGCCGTCAGGTCGGACAGGGTGTGCCGCCGCTGCAAAACGGCGGGCAGCAGCCATGCCTGCCGCGCGTCATCGAGTGCAACCGGGGAGGGCTCCAGATGAAGCCGGACATTGCCCGGCACCGCGTTGTCACGCAGCAGGCGGGTCCAGACCCCCTGTGGGGTGTGGGCATCGTGGTTACCCGGAACAAGATGCCAGCATATATCGCCAAACTGGCGCATGCGCTCCATGGGCTGGCACAATGTGCGCTCGGACGGGGTTTCGTGTTCATACACATCGCCTGCCACCAGCACATGGGAGGCTCCCTCCTGCCGGGCCAGCGCGCCAATGCGCCCGATCACGTTCAGCCGCTCCGCCTGGAGTGCTCCCAACGCCTCGTCATCCACGAAGTTGAAGGTCTTTCCGATCTGCCAGTCGGAGGTATGAACAAGTTTCATACACACTGTTGTGCCCGCACCACCGATGGCTCGACAAGGCGGAATATGGCATGACGGCACACACGGATGCCCCGCCCGGAACAGCCCCGCGCGCAACAGGCGTAGAGTTGATGCGGTGCATTATGGTTTGCAGGCTTATGCATCAGGTCTGCTGCGCGCTTGGCGCAATACCAGACTCTGGCGGAACTTTTCTCAGACATTATATTTTATTTTAATATACACCCAATACTTCGGATTCGGGAGCAATCCCTCTCAGTGGCCACAACAAAAGCAGACCCGCAATGACCGCTGAGAAAACAGCTTTTATGCATAGACCGGGGTGGAAAGGCTGGTTTCTCCAGCTTCCACCCTCCGTGTTTTCTCCAGGGTGGTTCCTGTTCTGCCTGCGCACATGGCTTTCCGCCGTGCTGGCGCTGAGCACTGCGTTCTGGCTCCAGCTTTCCTCCCCCGGCACTGCGGCGGTCACGGTCATGATTCTGGCCCAGCCGCTGCGTGGGCAGGTGCTCTCCAAGGCTCTGTACCGGCTGGCGGGCACCATTATTGGCGCGTTCGTCGCTCTTTTTCTAACCGCGTGCTTCAATCAGGAACGGGGGGTTTTTCTGGGCGGGGTGGCGCTGTGGCCTGTCTCTTATACACATCTGACGCTGCCGACGATACTCCTTGTGTAG
>CALCDN010000093.1 GCA_937900755.1 uncultured Acetobacter sp.
CCTCGCTCAGTGTCTCGTGGGCTCGGAGATGTGTATAAGAGACAGCCCTCCTTGCCCGCAGCAGTCGGGCTTTGCGCACGAAAACGGACAGAAAACTGGATGGCAAAATCCACCGCGATCCCCACAAACAAAATGGCGAACGCAACAGAAATCAGGTTGAGCGTGCCCACCGCCACGGCGGCAAAACCCGTGGTCAGCAGCAGGCCCACAACCAGCGTAATCACTATGGGCAGCACCACGCGCCAGGAGCGGACAGCAAGCGTCAGCCACAGCGTAACCAGCAGCAGGGAGCCCACGAGCCCGGCCACCATGCCTTCGGCCACGGTTGCAAATTCTTCATCATCCAGTTGCACCTGTCCGGTCAGGTACACCTTGGCATGGCCGCTCCGCACGAATTCCAGGTCTTTGATCACGTCCCGCATGGCGTCGGTTGCGGCCCCCCCGGGCTGGAAGGAGCCATAGTCCAGAACAGGCTGGGTCAGGACAAACTGGTAACGCCCGGCCAGGTCGGACAACTGCCCCCCCAGCAACTGCTGCCACGACAGGGGGCTTGCCTGCCCATCCGCCGCTTTTTCCAGTGTGTTGGCAAAGCCTGTGAGTGGCGCCTGAAAACCCGCCAGATTGGCCTGCCCGGTCTTGACCCCTTCGGCTATGAGCGAGAGCGCGCCAAACAGCCCGCGCGCGGAAGGGTCCTGCGCAAGGGCGGATAGGAACGGCTGTGCTGCGATCGTGTCGTTGAGGATACCCGCCAGCGGCTTGGGGTCCAGGAACATCAGGCCGTTGCGTTCCAGGTAGGGATTAGCGTCCGGCCTGTTGGCAAAGGCAAAATGCTGGTGGTCGGTCGCCAGTTTTGCAGCCAGTTGGCGGGCTGTTACCTGCCCTTCTTCAGGCAGGTCGGCTTCCACCACCGCAACCAGGAGGTATTCCTGTTGTGGGAACAGGCGCGCCATCGCAACCGCGCGCTGCTTCCACTCCAGCCGGGGCGAGAGCATTTTGCTCGTATCCGTGGTGACGCCAAGCTGGGTCATGCCCGCATAGACGCCAGCGGCTGACAGCACGCAAAAGAGTGCTACGACCAGCCACGCATGGCGCGCACAAAGGGTGATAAAACGACCTATGGGTGCAAAGAGCATGATAAACGACAAGATCCTAGAAAAGTCATGGCGTCAGGCACAAAACCGCCTTGGTTTGCCCAACAGCTTCGCACGATGCAAGTGACGATATGTGCAGACCACTCTTCTTTTACCGACCAGAGTGGGGAAAATGGGACTTTTGCGCGCTATTCCCATGGTCGGACCATGCGTGCTCCAGCCACTGCCACAACACCAGCGCGGGCAGGCCCCACGCAATTTCGCGCAGGCGCTTGATAAGCGAGAGCGCAATGGCCACGGGTGGAGCAATACCAAACAGCCCGCCCACGAC
>CALCDN010000094.1 GCA_937900755.1 uncultured Acetobacter sp.
CTTTTGTGCGTCCGCCTCGGTCTGCACGGCCGCGAGTTGCACCTGGTATTTACCCGCAGCCCCATGCGGGGCCGGGGTCGCCTTTTTGGCAGCCACCTTGGGGGCGGGGGCGGCCTCTTCCTCCCCATCGGAGGCATCATCCGTGGGAATGGGCGCGTCCTTCAGGGGTTCGGGCGCTGTGGTCGTGGCATCGGGCGAGGCCGCTCCCTGTTCGGGCAGGGTCGCTGACGGCACGGGTTTGAGGGCGCCGCCATCCGCCTGTGCCGCCGTGTCGGCCAGGGCAGGGTCGGGCGTAACAGGTTCGGCCAGGGCGGGGTCAGATATGGCAGGTTCGGGCGTTGCGGGCTCTTCTGTCGTGGACTGGGCCGCACTCCCCGCAGCCGTGGCTGCCTTGCCCGCACCCGCCGGGGTGCCAGGGGCCGCATTGGCCGCCGGGGCCGGGGTTGCCTGGGCACCATACTGGGCAGCCAGCGCCGCAGGGTTGGGTTTTTCAGGCGCGGGCACGGGGTGGCCCTGCACATTCGCGTCCGCCTCGGGCAGGGCCAGCGTGTCCAGTTGCATGCCACCCGGATCAACCGGCTTGGTGCGCATGGCAACAGGGGGTGGCCCCAGAACGGGAATACCACTCTGGTGGTGCCCCAGCACCGCCCACCCGCCAATACCCAGCACCAGCAACCCACCCAGCCCGGCGGCGCCATAGGCCAGGCGGCGGGTGCCGGATTCACTGCCCAAAAAGCTGGTGACCAGCTCCATCAGCCTGCTGTTCCCCGCAAGTTTGTTCCCTGTTGCGGGGCGGGGGGCTGGCTTGTCGTCATAATCCATGCTCATGCGCTCACGCGCACGGCTGATCCGCTCTTCCACCGTGGAGTTGGGGCGATCATCCTCACTCATCAGCGCATTTCCTCCACCGGGTCCACACCCATGACCGCAAGGCCGGAGCGGATAACGGTCGCCGTGGCCGCGACAAGGGCCAGACGCGCGCGCGTGGCCTCCACCGCGCCGGTTTGCAGGAACCTCAGAGACGCATCATCGCGCCCACGGTTCCACAGCGCATGAAAATCGCCCGCCAGTTCGGCCAGATAGAACGCAATGCGGTGCGGCTCACGCGCAAGGGCCGCGGCCTCCACCATGCGGGGCCATTCGGCCAGACGGCGCACCAGAGCCATTTCCGCGTCCGAGGTCAGGCTGTCCAGCGCAGCACTGGCAAGGCCCGCGTTATCCACCGCGCCATATGCGCCCTCTTCCGCCGCACTGCGCAACACGGAGCGGCAGCGGGCATGGGCGTACTGCACATAAAACACGGGGTTGTCGCGCTGCTGGGCCACGACCAGATCGAGGTCGAACTCCATCTGGGCGTCACTTTTGCGGGTGAGCATGGTAAAACGCACCGCGTCCCGCCCGACCTCGTCTATCAAATCACGCAAGGTCACAAACGTGCCCGCGCGCTTGGACATTTTAACCGGCTGGCCATCACGCAGAATATGCACGATCTGGCACAGCAGCACCTCCAGCGGCACGGCACCCCCCGTAAGCGCCTTTACGGCGGCCTTCATGCGCTTGACGTAACCGCCGTGATCAGCCCCCCACACATCGATCATGACCTGCGCGCCACGGGCGACCTTGTCCATGTGGTAGCCAATGTCGTTGGCAAAATAGGTGTTCGTGCCATCGGACTTGCGCAGAGGCCGGTCCACGTCATCCCCAAAGCTGGTGGAGCGGAACAGGAGCTGCTCGCGCTCCTCCCAGTCATCTGGCAGTTTGCCTTTTGGGGGTTCCAGCACGCCATTATACAGCAGGTCGGCCTTGGCAAGCTGGTCTATGGCCGCATCGGTCACGCCGCGCGCCAGCACGTCCGCCTCGGACGAAAACACATCATGGTGCACGCCAAGGGCTGCGAGGTCTTCCTTGATCGCGCCCAGCATGTGGGTCACGGCAAAGCCGCGCACGGTTTGCAGCCATGTGGCGTCGGGGGCTGGCAGGGGGGTGCCGTCCACGCCCACTTCGGCCAGCTTGTTGCCGAATTCGGCAGCCAGCGCCTCGCCCACGGGAATAAGGTAGTCACCCTGATATTGCAGGCCACCGGGGGCAAGGGCGGAAAAATCGTCCTGCGCCATGGTGGTGCCCAGCACCTGCAGGTAACGCCAGTAAGCCGCCCATGCCAGCGCCTTGACCTGATTACCCGCATCATTGATGTAGAATTCCTTGGTGACGTCAAACCCGGCCTTGGCCATGAGGTTGGCCAGGGCATCGCCCACCACCGCACCCCGGCAATGGCCGACATGCATGGGGCCTGTGGGGTTGGCGGACACATATTCCACATTCACCCGCACGCCACGGCCCGCCTGCGACTGGCCATACGCCTCGCCCACACCCAGCACCACGGGCAGCACGGCGCGCAACACACCGGGCTGGAGGGTTATGTTGACAAAACCCGGCCCCGCGGCCGCCACGGCGGCAATGCCCTCCACCTTCTGCAAGGCCGCCACAAGGTCTGCCGCAATGTCGGCCGGTTTGCGGCGCGCGGCCTTGGCCAGCAGCAGGGCGGCGTTTGTGGCCATGTCCCCATGAGCGGGGTCGCGCGTGGGGGTCAGTTCCACACGGGCCAGCGTTTCCTCCGCCACGTCGGGCAACAGTTCCCGCACAACGGCCAGAACATGATGACGGTAACGCTGGAAAACACACTCGGACATGGACCACTCAACCCCGTAATTGGTGCAGCAAACGCGTTTATCAGCCTGCAACGGACAGGTCCGTCAACCGCCTATGTTCTTCCATGGCGTAGCGATCGGTCATGGAAGCCACGTAATCCGCCACGGTGCGGTGTACGGCCCCCTCCTCTTTCCCCCCTGCGCGCTGTTGCCATTCGGCTGGCAGCAGCCCCGGCGACTCCGTAAGGGTGGTGAACAGTTCCCCCGTTACGCGGCGGGCCTTGTGGGTCATGCGGTTGACCCGCCAGTGCCTGTACAGCCGGGCAAACAGGAATTTGCGAATCCCCTTGTTGGCCTCCTCCATGGCCGGGCCAAAGGCCACGACCGGGGCGTTGGCCGCACGAATATCCTCCACGCTGCGCGGGGCCAGGTCCGCCAGCCGCGCGCGCGTGCAGACCAGCACATCACTCACCAGCGCATGAATGACGCGGCGCACCATTTCGTGCCGGATGCGCTGGTTTGTGCGGGTGTCCGATACGGGCAGGTCCGCCGCCAGTGCCCGGGCCTCGGCCAGGGCCTGCCCCACAAGGGGCACATCCACCAGATCATCCAGTGTGAGCAGGCCGGACTTTACCCCATCGTCCAGGTCATGCCCGTGGTAGGCAATATCGTCTGCCAAGGCCGCCACCTGCGCCTCGGCCGAGGCATAGCCGCCAAGGTCCAGCGGGAACAGGGCATCCACCTCCGCCAGACGGGCCGATGGCCTGCGTACGGGGCCGTTGTGCTTGGCCAGCCCTTCCAGTGTTTCCCATGTCAGGTTCAGCCCATCAAACGCAAGGTAGCGCCGCTCCAGCAGCATGACCTGCCGCAGCGCCTGCGCGTTGTGGTCAAACCCGCCATATGCCTGCATGTGCCTGGCAAGCGCGTCCTCCCCCGCATGGCCGAAAGGGGTGTGCCCCAGGTCGTGCGCCAGGGCCACGGCCTCGGTCAGGTCCTCGTCCAACCGCAGGTAGCGCGCCATGGAGCGGGCCACCTGCGCGACTTCGAGCGAATGGGTCAGCCGGGTGCGGAAAAAATCGCCCTCGTGGTTGATGAACACCTGCGTTTTATACTGCAACCGCCTGAAACCGGAGGAATGGACCACCCGGTCCCTGTCGCGCTGCCAGGGCGAGCGGGTCAGGGATTCCGGCTCCGCATGCAGCCGCCTGGCCCGGCCCTCGGCGGGCTGCACGGCATAGGGCATCAGCTCATCGCGTTGTGTGGCTTGCAGCATTACGCACCTCTTTGCTTGTCCGGGTGGCACAATGCCCACGGACCATGCCCCCCAATCCTAGGCTATTGGAGGAAAGTTGACCATTGGAAGCGTCTTGCCCCTTCAAACCGGCACGCGGGCGGATTATCTATGGAGGATGACACAGCCAGCCCCCACCTTTTCCGTCTCCGATTCCGCGGCCAGCCGCATTGCCAGCGTGGTCGCCAAAAAACAGGCCACCGCCCCCACCGCGCAGGAGGCCCCGGTTGCCCTGCGCGTGGCGGTGGAGGCGGGGGGGTGCAACGGGTTCCAGTACCAGTTCATCCTCACGCCCCCGGACGGGCTTGCCGCCGATGACGTGCGCATAGAAAAAAACGGTGCACTGGTGGTGGTGGACCCCGCAAGCCTTGACCTGCTGGGGGGGGCGGAACTGCAATTCGAGGACAAGCTGATGGGGGCGCATTTTGCCATTGCAAACCCCAACGCGGCCTCCTCGTGCGGGTGCGGCACAAGCTTTTCCCTCGCATGAAAATCGCGACATGGAACATCAACTCAGTTCGCCTGCGCCAGAACTTGGTGCTGGACTGGCTGGCCCGCGAACAGCCCGATGTGCTGATGTTGCAGGAAATCAAGTGCGAGACGCCCCTGTTCCCCACGGAGGTTTTTGCACAGGCGGGCTATGGCAGCGCGGTTGTGGGGCAGAAATCCTATAACGGGGTGGCCACACTGGTGCGCGGGGATTTTGCTGTCACGACCGAGCACCTGCCCGGCTTTACCGACCCCGCCGCACGCTATGTGGAGGTACGCACCCAGGGGCTGGTGCTGGGCAACCTGTACCTGCCCAACGGCAATTCCGGCGCGGAGCAGGGCTATGCCACCAAGCTGGAGTTTCTCGCCGCCCTGACCACCCGCGCGCAGGGTTTTTTGCGGCAGGATACGGATTTTGTGCTGGCCGGGGACTACAACATCTGCCCAACACCCGAGGACTGCGCCCCCGGCGCCCTTGGCCCGGACGACGCCCTTGTGCGCCCCCAGAGCCGGGCCGCGTGGCAGCGCTTGTGCTGGCTGGGCCTGACCGACGCCCTGCGCGCCCTGCACCCCAGGGGTGCCGCCTACACGTTCTGGGACTACCAGGCCGGGGCATGGCCGCGTGATAGCGGGTTACGGATCGACCATATGCTCCTCTCCCCCCGTGTGGCCGAGCGCTTGCAAACGACACGCCCCGACCGGGACGAACGCGGCATGGAGCGCCCGTCCGACCATGTGCCGCTCATTGTCACACTGGATTAAGCACGCCCCGACCCATGTGTTCCAGAATGAAACACTCTGGCCAGTTGAGCATGAGTCCTGGCATCACACTGCCGTGAATAGGGCTGTCCCCCGCCCCTGGATGGGCATAAACCCTTGCACGTTTATTATTTTTCACCACACTAAAAGGCGCTCTGACGCACCGCACATATGCGATGTGTGGCTGCGTTTTGTGCACACCACACCCAATGCCAAGGAGAGACATCATGGCCTGGACCGCACCAAAAGTGACGGAAATTCCGTTGGGCGCAGAAATCAACAGCTATGTCTGCGGTCAAAAAAAGTAAGGGGGGACTCTCCCTCCCTCAGCCGTCAGGCGGGTTGGGCCTAACCGGCCTGCCCCCTGACGGCTTTTTTGTTTGGAAAGCACCTTATGCTCGATATTGTTGTCCTTGGCGCGGCCGCTGGTGGCGGTTTTCCCCAATGGAACTCCAATGCTTCCGCCTGCCGCCGTGCCCGCGCGGGCGACCCCGCGGCCCCTGCACGCACACAGGCTTCCATCGCCGTCAGCGGGGATGGCGCGTCATGGTACGTGCTCAATGCCTCCCCCGACCTGCGGACCCAGATCAACCAGACCCCGGACCTGCACCCGCGCACGGGCCTGCGCTCCACCCCCATAGCCGGGGTTGTGCTGACCAGTGGCGAAATTGACGCCATTACCGGCCTGCTGACCCTGCGTGAGCGCCAGGCATTTGACCTGTACGCAACGCAGCCGGTGCTGGACCAGCTGGACGCCAACCCCATTTTTACAGCGCTCGACCGTACCCTGGTGCCACGCCTGCCCATGGCGCTGGACCGCCCGATTGCCCTTGACCCGCCGGGCTTTTGCATCACCCCGTTTTCGGTTCCGGGCAAGGTGCCCCTCTACGCCGAAAAGGCGGAAAACCCGGCCCAGATCATGAACAATGGCGAAACCATAGGGCTGGACATAACCGATGGCACATCCCGCGCGCTGTTCATTCCCGGCTGCGCGATGATGACGGACACCCTGCGCGCCCGCATACGCGGGACGGACGCGGTGTTCTTTGACGGCACCCTATGGACCGATGACGAAATGGTGCGCGCAGGGCTTGGCAGCAAAACCGGCCACCGCATGGGCCATATATCCTTGGCGGACCAGCCCGATGGCACGTTTGCCGCCTTTGCGGACCTTGATGTGACACACAAGGTCCTCATCCACATCAACAACTCCAACCCGGTCCTGCTGGCCGACAGCCCCGAACGCCAGCAGGCCGAGGCCGCAGGCTGGGACGTGGCCTTTGACGGCATGAAGGTAAGACTATGACCGAGCGTATTCTCACCCCCGATGAACTCGAAGCCGCCCTGCGCGCCATTGGGGCTGCGCGCTACCACAACCTGCACCCCTTCCACCGTGCGCTGCATGACGGCAGGCTGAACAAGGGACAGGTGCAGGCATGGGCGCTCAACCGCTACTATTATCAGGCCAGTATTCCCGCCAAGGACGCCTCCCTCCTGGCCCGCCTGCCCACCACGGAGCTACGGCGCGAATGGCGGCGCAGGCTGGAAGACCACGACGGCACACAACCCGGTACGGGGGGTGTAGCGCGCTGGCTGAAGCTAACGGACGGGCTGGGCCTGGACCGCTCCTACGTGGAATCGCTCGACGGACTGCTGCCGGGCACGCGCTTTGCGGTGGAAGCCTACGTGCAGTTCGTGCGTGAACGCTCCATTTTAGAAGCCATAGCCTCCTCCCTGACCGAACTGTTCTCCCCCACCATCATCAGCGAACGCGTTGCGGGCATGCTCGGCAACTATGATTTTGTGACCGAGGAAACACTCGCCTACTTCAAGCCCCGCCTGACGCAGGCCCCGCAGGATTCCGCCTTTGCCCTGGCCTATGTGCGCGAACACGCCCGCACGGCGGAGCAGCAGAAGGCGGTGCTGGATGCGCTCAGGTTCAAATGCAACGTGCTGTGGTCCATGCTCGATGCGCTGGATTACGCCTATGTGGTGCCCGCGCGCGTGCCCCCAGGCGCTTTCCACCCGGCCCCGCAGGCATGAGCGAGGCCACGGCCCATACCGTGAGCGAGACTACCGTGCCCCGCTTTGCGCGCGGCACCCGCCTGCAATACGACCGCGTGCGCGAGGTGTGGTTTGTCCAGGCCCCCGAGCGCGCTTTCCATGCCGACCCGGTTGCCGCCGAAGTGCTGCAACTGGTGGATGGCGCTCGCACGCTGGGCGTGATCATAGACCTGCTGGCCGAAAAATTTGCGGCCCCACGCGCGGTTATCGCGCATGACGTGGCGGCCATGGTGGTGGAACTGGGCGAAAAGCAGGTTCTGCTGCACGCATGACCGCCCCCCCACCCCCCATGAGCCTGCT
>CALCDN010000095.1 GCA_937900755.1 uncultured Acetobacter sp.
CGAGATCGCTCAGTGTCTCGTGGGCTCGGAGATGTGTATAAGAGACAGGAATGGGAGGATGCACCGGGGGCGGCGGGCTCTCGCCCTTGCCCATACCGTATATCAAACCCCATATGCCAAGCACATGCATGAAAAGCACGAGCAGGAACGCGACCACACCAACAGCAGCACTTGCCCGAAAGGCATATTTTGCCGAACCTGGCTGCTGCTCAGGGTTACTCATTTTGGCCCTCCCTCCTTCAAACCGCCAGAACAGACGCTCTTGGTTTTGTTTTCAGTCCCGAAAACATCCTAAAACCTTGCCCGGCCACGTAAACCAGAACCGACCTGCCTGATGGCCTGCCATTATCCATTCCGTTGATTGGGCAATCTGGCACGGCAGATGTCAAGCAGGTTGTCTGAGAAATGTTTGCATCTAAACTTTATGGTCTTAAGTGCCTTGCACGAAAGAAAAAAAAGGCGGGCATCACGCCCGCCTTTTTCCTTGCCCGGCCACAAACGGGCCTAACGCAAATACCCGGAGTTACTGCGCATTTGCGCTGGCCTCCGAGCGGGTAGCCCCTACACGCATGGCCAGCGCCGCCGCCATGAAGGCATCCAGCTCCCCATCCAGAACGGCATCGGGGTTGCCGGTTTCAACACTGGTGCGCAGGTCCTTGACCATCTGGTACGGAGCCAGAACGTAGGAGCGTATCTGGTGCCCCCAGCCAATATCGGTCTTGGCGGCTTCGGCTTCGGCGGCGGCGGCCTCGCGCCGTTGCAACTCGGCCTCGTACATGCGCGCACGCAGCATCTGCATGGCCGTGGCCCGGTTCCTGTGCTGGGAACGGTCGGTCTGGCACGCCACCACAATGCCGGTGGGAATGTGGGTGATACGGATGGCGGAGTCCGTTTTGTTCACATGCTGGCCACCCGCACCCGAGGCACGGAAGGTGTCCACCTTCAGGTCCGCGTCATTGATTTCAATTTCAATTGAATCATCAATAACCGGGTAGACCCAGACCGATGCAAAGGACGTCTGCCGCCGTGCCGCCGCATCGAAGGGAGAAATCCGCACAAGGCGGTGCACGCCTGCCTCGGTCTTCAGCCAGCCATAGGCATTGGGGCCGGACACCAGAATGGTTGCGGACTTGAGCCCGGCCTGTTCACCTTCCGAGCTTTCGATCAGCGTCACCTTGTAATTGTGCGCCTCCGCCCAGCGGGTGTACATGCGCAGCATCATTTCGGCCCAGTCCTGCGCCTCCGTGCCACCGGCTCCTGCGTTGACTTCCAAGTAGCAGTCATTGCTGTCCGCCTCGCCCGAGAGCAGGCTTTCAATCTCGCGCCGCTTGGCTTCCTCCGCCAGAGCGCGCAGGCTGGCCATGCCCTCGGACACCAGGCCGGCATCCCCTTCGGCTTCGGCCATCTCGATCAGTTCGGACGTATCGCTTACGTTGGTTTCCAACGCCTGCACGCCCTCGATCTGGTTGGCCAGAAGGGTGCGCTCGCGCATCATTTTCTGCGCGGCTTCAGGGTTGTTCCACAGGTCGGGGTCTTCTGCCTGGTTGTTCAGTTCCGCAAGGCGGCCTTGTGCAACATCCCAGTTAAAGATGCCTCCTCAGCAGTGCCACCGACTGCTTGATCTGTTCATTAAGGGCTTCTGTCTCGGCGGACATCGGGCCTGTTCTCCATCTGCTTGCCAGAAATTATCGTCAAATTCCGTTCTGTGCGGCCTTCAATAAAGGCCACCCATGCCAATGTCACCCCCAGAAGGTGCGGGTGCTGGGGTTCCGCCTCCATCAGGCGGGCTGGCGGGGGCGTTGCCAGGCTGGCTGGAGCCATTGGCGCTGGCTGCCATATCGCTTTCCGAATCCGGCATGTTCTCAGCCCCTGTATCGGCCGCACTCAACTGCTGGGCGTCCATATTGCTCAACAGATTGGCGCTTACACCGGGGATCTGCCCATCCTTGAACGCATCGATCGCAACACCGCGCCCGGTATCGTAGCTGACCAGCGTCACCCCTTCAGGGGCAGCAAAGTCCAGCCTGGGCTGGTCCTTGAGGGCCGCCTTCATCACCTTGTTCCACAGCGGGCCTGCAATAGCCCCCCCGGTTTCGTTCCGTCCGAGGGACTGGGGCGTGTCAAACCCGATCCAGACCACCGTCACCAGTTCGGGCGTGTAGCCTGCGAACCAGGCGTCGTTGAAGTTCTGGCTGGTGCCGGTCTTACCCGCGATAGGCACATCTATGCCTTCGCCCGCGCGTACACCCGTGCCGCGACGAATGACATCTTGCAACATGGTGGTGATCTGGAAAGCGCTCTGCTCGGAGGCGGCCACGGGCCTGTCGTCACGCAGGGCGGGCAGGTCATCGGGGGTGGTCAGCGCCATAACGGAAGGTTGCGTGCTGGCAGGCGCGACAGCCGCCCGTGTTGCGGGGGCGTCAGGGTGTATGCTGTCCTCCCCGGCGGGGGCCCCCGTGGCCGCTCCCTCCACCACGGTGGGCAAGGAGGCGGCCGAAACCAGCGACAGCCCCGTGGCTGGCCGCCAGATTACGTGGCCATCCCTGTCCTGCACATCATCAATCAGGGTCGGGGTGATTCTGCGCCCTCCCGCGGCAAGGGCCGCATAGGCTCCAGCTTCCTTCAGGACCGTTGTCTCCACCGCACCAAGGGCTGCGGGCAGGACATGAGGCATGCTATCCACCAGCCCCAGCTTGATCGCCGTGTCCGCCACCGTGTTCATGCCCAGATGGGCCGCAAGGCGGATGGTCACAAGGTTGCGTGACTCACGCAGTGCGTCATGCAAGGACGTGGGGCCCCAGAAATCTTTTTCATAGTTGTTGGGGTGCCATGTGCCATAGGACACGGGCGAGTCGTCAAACTCCTGCGAGGGCGATATGCCCTGCTCCATGGCCTGCAGATAGACAAACGGCTTGAAGGATGACCCCGGCTGGCGCAACGCCTGCGTGGCCCGGTCGAACTGCGAGGCCTGAAAAGACCAGCCCCCCACCAGAGCAAGAACACGGCCCGTGCGGGCGTTCATGGTCACAACCGCCCCTTCCACCACCGGGATCTGCATCAGCCCCACACCGGACTGCCCGGTCTGGGGTTCGACCATGACAATGTCCCCCGTGCGCAGGGGGCGCGCACGGCGAACCCACGCCATGTCCTTGAGCTGGATCTGGCCTGTATGGGCCTCTCCCCCCTGCGCGGCATTGCGGCGGACCACGCTGCCTTCCAGCCAGCCGACCTGCCCCCTGTTCCCATCCAGCACAATGGCCAGACGCCACTGGTCCAGCATGCCCGCGGGCGCGCTGACCGTGCGCAGGGCACGCACCCATTCCTCCTGCGTCAGCGGGGTCGGGGTGGACAGGTGCGTTACAGGGCCATGCCAGCCACGGTGCTGGCGGTCATACGCCATAAGGCCCTGTTGCAGAATATTCTGGGCCGCACGCTGGAGGGGCAGGTCCAGGCTTGTATGCACGTCCAGCCCCCCCTGCATGGTTACGTCCTGGCCATATTTTTCCAACAGTTCGCGCCGCACTTCCTCGGCAAACCATTCGGAGCCCGGAGCGGGGCCGGGGCGGGCGTAACTGATGCTGACAAGCGGTTCCGCCTCGGCCAGACGGGCATCCGCCTGCGTAATGGCTCCAATATCGGCCATGCGCTCCAGCACCCAGTTCCGCCGCCCACGCGCGGCATCGGGGAAGCGGGCGGGATTATAATTGGTGGGCGACTTGGGCAGGGCGGCCAGAAAAGCGACTTCCGCGTTATCAAGCTGGTCGAGAGGTTTGTTAAAATATGTCTGCGCGGCCGCCCCGATACCGTAGGCGCCATTGCCCAGATAAATTTCGTTCAGGTAGATTTCGAGAATTTTTTCCTTGGGCAACACCTGCTCAATGCGCATGGCCAGAAACGCCTCCTTGGCCTTGCGCCGGAACGAGACGGCATTGGTGCCCAGCAGCATGACACGCGCGACCTGCTGGGTAATGGTGGACGCGCCAATGGGCCTGCGCCCGCGATCGCGCGTAAGGTCGGTCAGGCCCGCGCGGATAATGGCGGCGGGGTCCACGCCCTTGTGGGTCCAGAATTTCTGGTCTTCCGCTGCGATGAACGCGCTTTTCACCCGGTCGGGAATGGCGTTGGAAGGCACGAACACGCGCCGCTCATCGGCCAGTTCGGCCACAAGCTGGTCATCACCTGCGTACAGGCGGCTCATGACCGGCGGCTGGTACGAGCGCAGCCCGTCCACGGTTGGCAGGTCGGCGACAATACTCTGGTATTGCGACCACACCACCACAGCCCCACCAACGCTGCCCACCAGCAGCACGGCAGCAGCCGTACCCAGCAGCATGCGCCATTGGCGAAAACGTGGCCTGCTCAACAAAAAGGACCGTGTGTTGTCCCGGTCGTGCCGGGGGGAGGAATCCGGGTCACCAGAAGGCGGAGTGCGTGTCATACCGGTCCTTTACCATTCCCATATCCTGTCGTCTCCTTGCCATCGCCATTCTCTGTACAATCGTGGCGGAATTCCGACCTGCTCCAACCTGCCCCTGCCCCTGCCCCTGCCCCTGCCC
>CALCDN010000096.1 GCA_937900755.1 uncultured Acetobacter sp.
CCTCCGGCCCCTGCGTCCCGAACACAGTGCTCTACCAGGCTGAGCTACACTCCGTAATGGCTGAAAGCGCTATACATCTCTCCTGCTTTATAAGCAAGAGAGGAAATGCATAAAGCCCTTTGCCTAAAGGGCGGACATGGGCAGATCATCCACCTGGTCGGACAGGGTGGAACAGGCCAGGGCCGCCGACACATCAGGGACAACCTGGATCAAGGCCCGCGCCTCGGCCGAGGCAAAACCCTGACTGACAGCCATATCCAGCATGGCCATCATGGCATCCGCCCAACCCTCCACATTAATGACCAGTATAGGCTTTTTATGCTGGCCCAGCTGCTTCCATGTCAGGATTTCCATTGTTTCATCAAAAGTGCCAAACCCACCGGGAAGAATCCAGAATGTGTCGGCCTGCGCAAACATGATCTGTTTGCGTGCATGCATGGAATCCGTAACAATCAGTTCGGAAACCTGATCGTGCATCCGTTCTCGGGTTTTTAAAAACTCGGGAATAACGCCAGTAACCGCCCCACCGGATTTAATGACGGCATCAGCGACCACACCCATCAATCCATTGGCGCCACCGCCGTAAATCAGCCGGATGTTTTTTTCGGCCAATGTTGTACCAACCAATTCGGCAACCTGACGATAAACCGGTTTCCCTCCCATGCGGGAGCCACAAAACACGGCAACGGAACGCGCAGTTAAGGACATATAACGTCTTCTCCCTGATATTCTGATTTTTATGAATTTGGACAATTCAAACATATGGGCAAAAAATAATCCATATTTTGCCATGCATTTTTTATGAGCTGCATAAGAGATTACAAGGGTTTACATAAAACGCAACTCCATGCCTTTTCATATAAAACCATGCTCCCTGGCCATATGCTGGCCAGTGGAGAAAAATATATAATAAACCCAATAATATATTAAAATTGCCTGTTGGTAGCCATTTTTCAAAATGGCCGGACAACAACCATAATAACAATCACCATCATAAGAACAGTTGGGATTTCATTCGCTATTCTATAAAATTTTTCGGAATGTTGATTATTGTCCTGCACAAAACCCCTGTGCCACCGACCACAAAACCCCTGGAAAGCAAACATCAGCAAAACCGACAGCATTTTCAAGTGCCACCAGCCCCCGCTCCAGTCGACTGACCCTGGCGTTAAAACCAGCAGAACACCAAACAGAAGACTGGAACACATGGCAGGCACCATAATGGCCTTGATAAGCCTACGTTCCATGACATTGAATCGCGCATACTCCGCCGTACCAATTTTGACCTGACAATGGTAGACAAACAGTCGGGGCAAATAAAACAGTCCAGCCATCCATGCCATGACTGACATGATATGAAAGGCGACAAACCACCTGACCCACGGAAGCAACACGTCAAAAACCATTATGATGTGACCTTGACCAGGTTGGAAAGAATATTTGGAAAATCCGATAAACTGCTTATTCTTTCAACACCTTTCCAATCCGGTATGCTTTTTTCCGATGCACGGAGCATAACGCAGGCCATCCCTGCATCAACGGCTGCCTTCGCACCGGGGTCACTGTCTTCGAGCACCACACATTCGCACGGCAGAACGCCCTCGGCCTCTGCCGCCTTGAGGTACACATCCGGCCGTGGTTTGGGCACCCCCATGTCCCGCGCGGAATGGATACGACCAGTAAAGTAGGAAGAAAGATCGGTGTTTTCAAACTTTACATCCATTTCCTCGCGGGAGGAATTGGAGGCAACCCGCACGGGAATACCCAACTTCTGCACCGCATCCAGCATGGCATGCACACCGGCAATGGGCTCAACCCCCTCTTTCATGGCGGCCACAAAGCGCTGCTGCATGGCTGGCTCCCATTGGGAACCAAGCTTTTTGCCAGCGTTGCGTTCGATCATGGGCTGGATCGTGGCCAGGGACATGCCAGAAAAAGTCTGGACGGCCAGATGGTCCGGCACATCCCACCCTGCCTCCCGTGCAGCTTGCGCGCACAGGCGGCAACAGGTTTCCTCGCTATCAACCAGCACGCCGTCACAATCAAAAATGACCAGTTTGAGCGGACCGCGAAAAACCTGTGAGAGTGCCAGGGTCATCAGGCTGTTTCCCGCACTGTCCGAACAAGGTCGGCCACATGTTCAACTGGTGTTTGTGGCAGAACGCCATGGCCCAGGTTAAACACATGTGCACGGCCCCGACCGGCTTCACGCACATGCAGGGCTTCGCGCCGCATGGCCTCACCCCCGGCAAGAACCGCCACCGGGTCCAGGTTCCCTTGCAGGCCCAGGGACTGGGGCACCATTGTGCGTATGGTGGCCATGTCCGCCCCGGTGTCCAGTGCCAGAACATCCACACCCGTTTCACGCGCATATTCCGCAGCCATAACCCCGGCCAGGCGGGGGAAACCAACAACACGCACATGCGGGTAACGGGCCTTGATGGCCTGTACAATCTGCCTGCTTGGCTGAATGACATGACGGCGGAATTCAGAAGGTGGCAGCAGGCCAGCCCATGAATCAAACAGCATGACCGCTTCCGCCCCGGCTTCAATCTGGGCGCACAGATAGGTGGTGGTTGTCTCGGTCAACAGGGCCATAAGCCTGTCAAACAGGGCTGGTTCGGAAAAAGCCATGTTCCGCGTTACAGAAAACTCACGCGAGCCACGCCCTTCCACCATATAGCAGGCCACCGTAAAGGGTGCTCCGGTAAAACCGAGCAATGTTGTGGCGCCGGGTTTGGCAACACCAATGCTGTCTGGACCATCCACCGCCTTGCGCAGGCGGGCAAGGGTTTCAAGCACTGGCGCGGTTGCTTCGGCAATACGGGCAGGATCAAGCGCTTTCAAATCCTGTTCGGAGCGGATGGCGCCCAGCACCGGGCCTGTGCCTTCCACAAATTCCAAGGACTGCCCCATTGCCCAGGGGAGGATCAGAATATCGGAGAACAGGATCGCACCGTCCATGCCAAAGCGGCGGATGGGCTGCAAGGTCAGTTCTGTTGCAATATCGGGGGTCATGCAACGGGTCAGAAAATCCGCCTGAGCCCGCATGGCGCGGAATTCGGGCAAAAACCGGCCGGCCTGGCGCATCAACCACATCGGAGGAGGCCATAGAGCCTCCCCGTTAAGAGTTCTTAGCAGGCGCTTGGCGGGAGGAATATGTGTTTGCGTTGTCATGAGCAGAAGTCCTGCACGTCTTTGTCCACGGTGTCCACGCCCCACTTCCTATAAAAAAAGAAAGAAAAAGGTTTGATGAAGTATGAGGGTACTGTTGATAACGGGGTACCCGGTATTCCAAAAATGTACCCCATCTTTCCCACAGTGTGTACAGTTTCAAGACCCTTGCAAAATAAAGGGTTTTTGAGGTTATCCAGAAAACACTCAACCACCCCTGTGTACAACTCACCGGTTCATGAGAGTTGCAGGTTGTGCCCGGTACTCGGTACGGCCATGTTCCGAACTCCGTACAATCCACATGTACCCCGGTACTAAGGATAGTACTCACAGCCCGATTTTTGACCAGTACCTGAAAGAGACTCGCTCCCGTGACCGATTTAGTACTAACGCCGACTCTAATACAGAACAGAGCGCAAAAACTGCTTTTGGCCAGTGGTTCAAAAGCCAGACGGCGTATTCTGGAAAATGCCGGACTGGTCTTTGAGGTTGAAGCCACATTGGTGGATGAAGCGCGCCTTAAACAGGCAGGTCGGCAACAGAACTGGTCAGCCGATGCCGTGGCCCTTGCCCTTGCCGAAGCAAAGGCCCTGTCTGTTTGCAAGCCCGACACAATTGTGATCGGGGCGGACCAGATGCTCAGTTGCGAAGGGGAATGGTATGACAAGCCCGAGGGGCTGGACGGTGCACGCCAGCAACTGCTCCAGCTCAGGGGCAAGACACATGTTCTGCACACCGCTGTGGTCCTGTGCCGGAACGGACAGGTTATCTGGCGCCATGTTGCCCAGCCACGGCTGAGCATGCGCATGTTTTCCCACACATTCATTGCGCATTATCTGGCGGTGGAGGGTGCGGCCTGTCTTGGCTGTGTTGGGTCTTACCGGCTGGAAGGTCCAGGCATACAATTGTTTGCCAGCATGGAAGGTGATGCGTTTGCCATTCAGGGTTTACCGCTCCTGCCCCTTATTGCCGCGTTACGGGAGTTGAAAGTGCTGCAAGATTAAAAATAGGGGTTGTCAGCGTTTTGAGTAGGTTGTAAGAGGCTCAACACGCACACAGAAGCTGTTGCAAAACAGGGCTTGCGAGTGTGCGGCAGAACAGTGGGGCCATAGCTCAGTTGGGAGAGCGCTTGAATGGCATTCAAGAGGTCGGCGGTTCGATTCCGCTTGGCTCCACCAGTTCTTTAAATCCTCAAAATTGAAAACAGACAAAAACAGCAGGCATCAGCGTGTGTGTTTTTGGAAGCATTGCCTTTTTTCAGACATATCGAAGTGCCACTGTTCCAGACAGGCAGAGCGCTTGTCGCTTTGCAGATGGTATTTATGATGCGAAGGCTGAATGATGAAAAGAGCATTGCTGGCGACAACACTGGTTATGGGCCTTGCCGCTTTTTCCGGGTCTGCCGCTCGGGCTGCTGAAGCTGCCTCCCCTACCGGTGCGCCTCCCCCTCCGCCACCCGAATGTGGTTACATGCACCACGGTCCTGGTGGGCATATTCTTAAACTGGACGGGATCAAGCTGACCGCCGATCAGAAAAAGAAGGTCAAGGCCGTGTTTGATGCAAACCGGCCTGAAGACCCCAAGGCTGGTATGGAGCAGATGCATGCCCTGGAAGAACAGATCCGCACGGTCATGACAACGCCCGGGCCGGTTGACCAGACCAAGTTGCAGGCTCTGGAACAGCAGATTGGCACTTTGCATACACAGCATGCCCTGCACAGGTTGCAAGTTGATGCCCAGATTCATGATATTCTGACCCCCGCGCAGCTCAAGCAGATTGCAGAGCAGCCAGACCACCCACATGGCCCGCACCCTGCATGTGGCGGCAAAATGCCGCCACCGCCCGAAGCCGCGCCAAGTGGCAAGGAAGGGTAACGGATTTAAAAGGCTGCCGGTTATTCCGGCAGCCTTTTTTGATACAAGACATTGAACGAACAGGAGATACCCGGTTTTTGGGAGTGGACAAAAGCCGGGGGTGGGAGAAAAGTAGCCGCTTCTTCCTCCGGTATTTCATGAGATGACAGTCCCTTCCACCGCACAGGTATCCCCTTTTCCATTCCGGCTCATTTTTCTTCTGGGGTTGGTGACAGCCATAGGCCCGCTGGCGACAGATATGTATCTGCCAGCTTTTCCATCCGTCGAGTTGGACCTGGGGGGTGGGCCTGGGTCGGCCCAGTTTACACTGGGTGCGTGGTTTTTGGGTCTGGCCATTGGCCAGTTCTCGCAAGGCCCACTTTCGGATCGGTTCGGGCGGAAGGGGCCGCTGGTTGTGGGGCTTGGTGTATATGCCCTGGCTTCCGCCGGGTGCGCCCTTGCCAGCAATTACCACCTGTTCTGCTTCTTCCGGTTTGTGGGCGCTTTTGGTGGATCCGCCAGCGCGGTTATTCCACGTGCGATTGTGCGGGATGTGGCAACAGGTAAAAGGGGTGGGCATATCATGGCGCAGCTGACACTGGTTTTTGGTGTCATGCCTGTCCTGGCTCCGGGGCTGGGGAGTCTTGTTTTAAAAATTGGCGACTGGCGCTGGATATTCTGGATTGGCATGCTGTATGCAGTGGCGGCCATTGTAGGTGTGCTGGTTATGCTGCCCGATACATTGGCGCCAGCAAGGCGTATTCGCTTCCGCCCGGTGGAAATTCTCTGGCGTTACCAGAGTATTTTGCGTGAGCCTGTTTTTTTCTCCAATGCGCTAATCACAACATTTTCCACATTTGTCATGTTCGCCTATCTGGGCAGTGCGCCTGTTCTGTTTGAGCAGACACTCCATTTTTCGGCTGGGGCTTTTGGTCTTTTCTTTGGTGCCAATGCCGCGGCCTTTATTCTGGGCACCCAGGTTAACGGGCGGTTGATTCATCATGTATCCATGCCTGCCCTGCTTGAGGGGGCCATATTATGGGCCTTTGGTCTTGGGTGTGTTTTTGTGGCGCTGGCTCTGACTGGTGTGGTGGGGGTTGGCCATCCGTGGCTGACCTGCGCCTTTATTGTGGGTATGACCGGGGCTTTGGGGTTTATTGGCCCCAATGGCACGGTCATGTCCTTTTCGCGGCATGGGCATCATGCGGGCAGTGCCTCTGCCTTGCTGGGTACCATGCAGTTCAGTTTTGGTTCGCTGAGCAGTGTGCTGGTGGGCCTGCTGCCCGGAGGGGGCGCCATTCCAACAGCCGTGGGGATGATGACCGGGGTGGTCGGCATGGCCATAGGCGATATTCTGCGCCGCAGAACGTCTGATCAGTATAAGGTGGAGGACTGAAAACCCGCGTTATTTGGTTTTTTGTACCTGGCTGTCGTCCTGCTTGCCATAAACGGCCTGTGCCTGTGGCGTAATGGTATGCCCGTTATCCGTATGCATGGGGCCAGCGGAGCCCCCGCCATCATACATGGGAGGCAGAACTTCGTAGTGGTCTTCGGGTTTGGGCGGAGTGTCAGGCTTTTTTATTCCCGCGGCTTCCTGCTGGGCTTCCAGTTTTTCCTGCCGTTCGACATCTCTTTGCGCCGCGCGTGCTTCGGCCGGTGCGGCTTCGGGCAAAAAGCGGCCGGGCCGTTCGGGGGGGAGGTCAATATTGTCCCCTTCGATCATATGGTGGCAGCCTGCCAGCAGCGGGGCCAGCAGGAGCAGGCTGCCAAAATAAGCGCTGTTTTTTTTTCCCAAAAGCATGGGCAAATCCGAGGCAGAGGGAAAAAAGCGTCAGTCAGCCTTCAATACGGCGGGCTTCATCGGGGAGCATGACGGGAATACCATCAAGGATGGGAAAGGCCAGTCCGGCTTTTTCGCTGATCAGTTCATTGGTCTGCGCATTAAAAACCAGCGGCCCCTTGGTTACAGGGCAGACCAGAATGGACAGAAGGCGCGGATCAAGCGGAGCTGTATCGGACATAAAACGGTTCCCACATCATATAGTCAGGAAGGAGGGCCTTCCTGTTCTGGACCGGACAGGTCTAGCAGCGTTTGCAGCACCCGCACACGGTCTGTCAGGTTTTCTGCATCCAGCAATGCCTGTTTTTCCGCCGGAGGGAAAGGACAGATCATGGGCAAGGTAACCAGAAGCAGGTTGTCGTCCATCTGTTCTATCAGGGACCAGCGCGCATTCAGCCCTTTTTTTTGAAAATAATGCTTGAGCGAGTTCAAAAGCTGGGCACGGTCGAACGGTTCGGACGGAATTTCGTTCAGGTCTCCCGCAAAGGAGGAGACGTCAATGCGCGCGACCCGGTAGCCCCGGCGCAGCCCCGTCTCGCGCAGAAGGCGGAAGCGCAGCAGGCCGGTCAGGGTTATGGCGTAGGTGCCATCGGCCCGTTCGGTCATGGAGGTCAGGCGGCCAAGGCAGCCAATGGTATAAAGGGGCGGGGCCTCGTTTTCCTCGTCCTCATCCTCCTGCCAGCGGGGCTGGATCATGCCAATAAGCCGGTGGGACGCCAGGGCGTCTTCCACCAGGGCAATGTAGCGTGGCTCAAACACATTGAGCGGTAACTTGCCCCTGGGCAGCAAAAGCACGCCACTAAGCGGGAAAAGCCCCATTTCTGGCGGAATATCTGCAAGAGTAATATCCCCCAGCCGTGGAATACGGCGGGGAACATCATCGTCATCCACAAAAGGGGGCGTTGTGCGGGGCAAGGGTCAGGTCAGGAAAACAGGAGGGAGGAGAGGCGCCTGCGGGCCAGAACCGTGGCGGGGTCCTCGTTCCCCCAGGCTTCAAAAAAGCGCAGGAGCTGCTGGCGGGCGGCCCCTTCATTCCAGCTCCGGTCCACCTTGATGATGTGGAGCAGTTCGTTTGCGGCGTCCTCACGCTTGCCAGCGGCGTTCAGGGCCGTGGCCAGTTCGCAGCGGGCTTCGTAATCCTCCGGGTTGGCGTCCAGGCGCGCGCGAATACCGTCCATGGCCTCGGCGGCCTGGCGGCCTTCCTTTTTCAGCTCAAGGGCTGCGCGGGCACCGGCCACTTCGGCCGCGTCGGTAATTTTTGCGGGCACATCCGCCAGTGCGGCTTCTGCTGCCTCTTCATCATCAAGGGCCAGCATGGCGCGGATCAGGCCGCCCCAGGCCTTGGGGTTTTCCGGTTCTTCACCAATAACGGTGGAGTACATGGCCGCAGCTTCCGCAGGGTGTCCGGTTTCCATGGCCACATCGGCTTCGTGCAGTTGTTCCGTTGCGGGCAGAATACCCCCCCCGCTGGCCTTGAGCAGGGTTTCGATGAATTTTTTAACTTCGCTCTCGGGCAGAGCACCTTGGAACATGTCCAGGATCTGCCCTTTCCAGAACGCGGCCACCAGAGGGATGGACTGCAACGGCAGGCCCGCCTGCGCCAGTTGGCCCGCCAGCGCGCGGTTGGCCTCGATATCGATTTTTACCAGCCGGACCTTGCCCTTGGCGGCGGTGACGACTTTTTCCAAAATGGGGGTCAGCTGTTTGCACGGGCCACACCATTCGGCCCAGAAGTCCACCAGAACAGGCACATTCTGGCTGGCGTCCATAACATCGTGTATAAAGGTTGCCTGCGTGGCGTCGGTAATGACAGCTGCGGCATCCGTGCCGCCAAAACTGTTGCCCGAACCCGGTGCCGGCTGACCGATCAGATGCTCCATCTGGTTTTGTTCCTCAAATTTCTGTCACACAGGCCAATCAGGCACCTGCGGTGGTTTTGCCCACAGTACATCACTTGTGCCTGTAAATGGTCAATCATGTTTGCAAGCGCAATGGCCAGAATGGCGGGGCTGGCCATTTTGCATGGCGGTGGTGTCCAGTGTGTTTCATGGATTGCATAGGACCGGATTAAAGCGCCATAATAGGGGACAAAACAGGAACGGCGGTAAAGAACTCTCCATGACAAAATCAGGCCTTCCCGGTCAGCACAGTATTCGGGTGCGTGGGGCACGTGTTCATAACCTGAAAAATGTTGATATCGATATCCCCCGTGACCGGCTGACCGTTGTGACCGGGCTTTCGGGCTCTGGCAAATCGTCCCTGGCGTTTGACACCATTTATGCCGAGGGCCAGCGCCGCTACGTGGAGAGCCTGTCCGCCTATGCCCGCCAGTTTCTGGAACTCATGGGCAAACCGGATGTGGACTCCATAGAGGGCCTGTCCCCCGCCATTTCCATCGAGCAGAAGACAACATCCAAAAATCCGCGTTCCACGGTTGGCACGGTGACGGAAATTTATGACTACATGCGCCTGCTCTGGGCGCGGGCGGGTGTGCCTTACTCGCCCGCCACGGGCCTGCCCATTGAGGCGCAGACAGTCACCCAGATGGTGGACCGTGTTCTGGCCATGCCAGAGGGCACGCGGCTCATGCTGCTCTCCCCCGTTATCCGCGACCGCAAGGGCGAATACCGTAAGGAACTGGGTGACCTCCAGCGCAAGGGTTTTACCCGTGTGCGCGTGGATGGCACGCTGTACGAAATTGCGGATGTGCCAAGCCTTAACCGCAAGCTGCGCCATACGGTGGAAGTGGTTGTGGACCGTGTGGTGGTCAAACCCGGTGTGCAGACCCGCCTGGCCGACAGCTTTGAAACCGCCCTGGCCCTGAGTGAGGGCATTGTCTACGCCGAGGAAGTGCTGAAGGACGAGGAGCGCGAGCCTGAAAAACTTGTGTTCTCATCACATTTTTCCTGCCCTGTCAGTGGGTTTACACTGGAGGAGATAGAACCTCGCCTGTTCTCCTTCAATGCCCCCCAGGGGGCCTGCCCCGCATGTGATGGCCTGGGGGTGGAAACGTATTTCAACCCGGTTCTGGTTGTGCCCGATATTTCGCTCTCCCTTGCAAAAGGAGCCATTGCACCCTGGAAGGATGCCAAATCCGCCTTGCTGGAGCAGACGCTGCAAAGCCTGGCACAGCATTTTGGCGTGAGCATGAGCACCCCCTGGCGTGACCTGCCCGAGGAGGCCCGGAACGGAATCCTGTATGGGGTTACGGAGGATATAAGCTTTACCTACCAGGATGGTAAAAAAAGCTACAGCGTCGAACGGCCGTTTGAAGGGGTGCTGACCAGCCTGCAAAAAAGACTGGCCAATACGGAGAGTGCCTGGGTCAAGGAAGAACTTTCCCGGTACCAGTCGGAAAAAGCCTGCCATGTCTGCCATGGCGCGCGCCTGCGGCCGGAGGCCCTGTCCGTGCGGGTGGCGGACAGGACCATTGCACAGGCCTGTGACCTGTCCATTGGTCATGCGCTGGACTGGTTTGACACGGTCATGCCAACCCTTACCCCCCAGCGGGCGGAAATTGCCCGGCGGATCTTGCGCGAAATTCTTGAACGCCTGAAATTTCTGGATGATGTGGGGCTGGATTACCTGACCCTCTCCCGCGGTTCGGCCACCCTTTCCGGGGGGGAGAGCCAGCGGATCCGCTTGGCCAGCCAGATTGGCTCGGGGCTTACGGGTGTGCTGTATGTGCTGGATGAGCCGTCCATTGGCCTGCACCAGCGTGATAACGAGCGCCTGCTTGGCACGTTGGAGCGTTTGAAAAACCTTGGGAATACCCTTATTGTTGTCGAGCATGATGAGGACGCAATACGGAGTGCGGACTGGCTGGTGGATATGGGGCCTGCGGCTGGTGTTAACGGCGGGCAGGTTATAGCGCAGGGCACGCCAGAACAGGTCGCCAAAAACCCCGATAGCCTGACAGGCGCCTACCTGTCTGGCCGCAAACGCATTGAGGTGCCCCAGCAGCGCAGGCCCGTGAACAAAAAACGGATGCTCACGGTGGAAGGGGCCACGGGCCATAACCTCAAGGATGTTACGGCCCATTTCCCACTTGGCACCTTTACGTGCGTGACCGGGGTTTCGGGCAGTGGCAAATCCACACTGGTGATTGATACGCTGTACAAGGCGCTTTCACGCCAGCTCATGGGGTCCGCGACCTCGCCCGAACCCTATAAGAAAATCAAGGGTATGGAGCAGCTCGACAAGATTATCGACATTGACCAGTCCCCCATTGGCCGCACCCCCCGCTCCAACCCCGCGACCTATACGGACCTGTTCACCCCCATTCGGGACTGGTTTGCCGAACTGCCCGAAAGCAAGGCGCGCGGCTACAAGGCGGGGCGCTTTTCCTTCAATGTCAAAGGAGGGCGGTGCGAGGCCTGCCAGGGCGATGGGGTGCTTAAAATAGAAATGCACTTCCTCCCCGATGTGTTTGTAACCTGCGATGCCTGCAAGGGGTCACGCTATAACCGCGAGACACTGGATATCCGCTTCAGGGGTAAAACCATAGCCGATGTCCTGTCCATGAGCGTGGATGAGGCCTACCCGCTGTTTTCCGCCCAGAACCGGATCCGGGACCGGCTGGGTATTTTGCAAAAGGTGGGGCTGGGTTATGTCGCGCTGGGCCAGCAGGCGACCACGCTTTCTGGCGGGGAGGCGCAACGGATCAAACTGTCCAAGGAACTGGCGCGCAGGGCCACGGGCAGAACGGTGTACATCCTGGACGAGCCCACGACCGGCCTGCATACCGATGACGTGCGCAAACTGCTTGAAGTTTTGCACGCTCTTGTGGACCAGGGGAATACGGTAATCGTGATCGAGCATAATCTGGAAGTCATCAAGACAGCCGACTGGATTATTGATGTGGGGCCAGAAGGGGGCGATGGTGGGGGCACTATTGTCGCCGAAGGCACGCCCGAAACCATAGCCGCATGTGACAAAAGTTATACGGGCCAGTTTCTTGCTCCCTTGCTGGCGCATAAAAAATGAAAAAATCTAGGCTATTGGCACTGTTTTTGGGGAGCATTGCCGTATTTCCCCTGCCAGTACGGGCGCAGTGCCTGCAACTGCCCAAAAGCGTTCTGTTTGAAAAACTGACATGGACCGAAATCGCACAGGATATAGCCTGTGGGTTTACAACAGTTATTGTGCCTGTGGGGGGCACGGAGCAAAGTGGTCCATACATAGCGGTGGGCAAGCATAACAGTCGGGTGCTGTTTCAGGCTGAAAAAATAGCGCATCAGTCAGGCAAGACACTGGTGGCCCCCGTGGTGGCCTATGTGCCCGAAGGAGGCACCGCGCCGCGTACGTCGCATATGCGTTTTCCCGGCACCATTACGGTACCGCCAGATGTGTTTGAAAGACTGTTGGCCTCTGTTGCCGACAGTTTTCGGGTACAGGGTTTCAAGCTGGTTGTCCTGATTGGTGACCACGGTGGCTACCAGAAGGATCTGGAACGACTGGCGGCGCAGTTGAACGTGCGGTGGCAGGGCACGGCGGCCCGCGTGCTGTATGTGCGCGACTATTACGATGTTGTTCCCCACCAGTACAGCGCCTGGCTGCGCCAGAACGGGTACAGGCTGGATGTTGGCCAGCATGCCGATATAAGCGATACATCGCTCATGCTTGCGGTTGATCCTTCCATGGTGCGCGAGCAGGCGCTCCGTCACGGGCCCAATCCGTCCATTGCGCAGGGTATTTATGGGGGGGACCCGCGGCGGGCCACGTCCACGCTAGGGCAGCCGGGCCTGTCCATGCAGGTGGATGCGGCGGTGAAGGCCATTGATGATGCGCGGAGCAAATAAATATATAAAATAATTTTTGCTATAATAATAAATGAAAGATTTTAACCACTGCCGAATAGACGTTATTTACTCCGCATGATAAATGCGAAGCCTCATCAAGGTCTAGAGTGATAACAGGCACAGAAGGGTCTGGATTATGGGTTTCAAGCAGTATCTGGTTGCGGCGGTTGCCATTGTTGGCATGGGTGCTGGCAGCGTGGCGGGTTGGGCGCAGGATGTTGGCGCACCGGTCGAGGGTACGGCACCTGCCGTGGCGTCTCCTGTTCAGACCATTCCCGGCATGCCCGCAGTCGCCAACCCCGACAATCTGTACAGCGAAACAGCGGTCGGCCACATTGCGCCCGAAGTCGCGCTGGACCCGGCACGGGTGTATGTTCCCAACCTGCGTTCGAATGATGTGTACGTCATCGACCCGGCCACCAACAAGGTTGTGGACCGTTTTCCCGTTGGCAAAAGCCCGCAGCATGTTGTGCCATCATGGGACCTGCGTACCCTGTGGGTGACCAATAACGCCGAAGGCACCATACACGGCAGCCTGACCCCGATTGACCCGCGCACAGCCCGCCCCGGCCCCTCCATTGCGGTGGATGACCCGTACAACATGTATTTCACGCCCGATGGCAAGTCCGCCATTGTG
>CALCDN010000097.1 GCA_937900755.1 uncultured Acetobacter sp.
CATGGGCACAGCCTACACCTATAGCTGCCAGACCAACTTTGAACTGGTGAACGGCCTTGTCATCAGTTGGACAATGCGCGGTGACGGCTGCTAGAGCACCCCGACCATGCGCTCCCATCCATCCCGTCACGCATCGCCGCCGCTATCGCCGCAGCAGTGGCATGGGCGTTTGACACGCCACAGGCTCGCGCTGGCAGGCGTAGCACTGCTGGGCGGGTGCGCGCAAAGTCCGGCCCGGCAGGACACATACACGACCCCCCTTTCCACCTGTGCGTATATGATGCCAACAGTCTCGGGCACACGTACATACACACACGGGGGGAGCAGCACGCCCGGCCAAGGCACCCCCCAGCACAACAACCCGGTCGACAGCGTGGTGGCTTACGGCAACCCGCAAACCGCGGCCTTCTGTGACCGCCCCCTGTCCGATACACTGCGCAGTTCCATAGAACTGGCCGACTACACCCACCTGCTGGACAGCACTGGCCTGTTTTCCACCTTGCAGCAGGCTGGCCCCTATACGGTTTTTGCCCTGCCCAACAGCGCGCTGGAAAACCAGAACGCGCGCACGGGTGGCCAGCTGCTCGACCCCGCCAACACCCGCGCCGTGCGCAGCATGCTGGGCTATACAATTGTCACCGGAAAATGGCCGCACAAGGCCTTGCGCGAGGCGGTTAACGCGGCACCTGGCCATAGCCTGTCGCTCCCGACGCTGAACGGTCAGCCCCTGAGCGTATGGCTGGACCCGCAAACTGACCAGATCATGGTTGGATCACCCCACGGGGTAAGCAGCCAGCTCTGGGTCATGGGTATTCCACAAGCCAATGGCGTCCTTTATTTTACCCGTTCACTGCTGTTGCCACCCGGCGCGCAACCTGCGGCACCTGCCAGCGCACCATAGGCCAGAGTGCGCGTTACCCTACCCATGCTGGCAGGGGCATCAACCTTGTTGGCGGGCGCTGTTCAGAGCACCCACTGAGCGGGATCATCCCACCAGCAAAGGTCAGGCATAATAAAATCCACGGCGTTCCCGGCCAGCGCACGGGCTTCCTCTGGTGTGCCGGCATGGGCTACGGCTGGCAGTTCCATCATCATGCACCACCACTGGGCCAGCGCCTGCACGGCCTGCGTGGCCTCCGCCCCGTCTGGCGCATCGGGGGCAATGCTGATGTAGTCCGCCCCCTCCTCCCCCGCGCGCATGGCGGCGTCCCGGCTGCTGCCCACGGCAACACCAAGTTGCAGGTCATCCCCGATCTGGCGCCGGACATCACGCACACTGGCCGTAGCCTGGGAGAGAGAAAGATGCACCCCATCGCACCCGCTCTGCAGGGCAAGGTCGGGGGCGTCTTCCAGCATAAGGGCTATACCCTTGTGCTGCACAAGCGGGCGAATAACCCCGATCGTGGCCAGGGCGGCAGCAGGGGGTGCTCCACCGGCCAGACGCAGCAGCAGGGCTGCTGGCTGGTAGTGGGACAGCCGTTGCTCAAGCACGGGCAAAAACGCATCGGCATGCAAAAGTGGCGGCGTAACAAGATAAAATTCCGACACTCCGGCTATCCTTCCTGCACGATGCGCATCCGCATCACTCAGTTTTTGAAAATGGTGATGATCTGGTCGAGCAGGGCCAGCGCTTCGGCCTTGGGACGCTGGAACACGTTACGACCGATGATGGAGCCAAAGCCGCCACCGTCATGAATACCCTGAATAGTGGCCAGCAGGTTGTCGGTGCCGGTATGTTCACCACCGGAGAAAATCACAATCCGGCGGCCAGCAAAGCTGGACTGCACAACATGGTTGATGCGCGCGGCAAGGGTTGCCACATCCACCTTGTTCTTTTCATACACAGGCTTGCAGGCGTCGAGGGCGACAACATCGGTCGGGGGTTTGACCTTGATGATGTGCGCGCCGCACAGGGCCGCCATATGGGCGGCATAAGCGCACACATCCACCGCTGTTTCGGCCTTTTTGTCCAGGACCGGGCCGCGCGGGTAGCTCCATGTGATAACCGCCAGACCAACGGACTTGGCTTCCGCTGCGAGTTCACGCAGTTCTTCCATCTGGTCAAAGCAGTATTCGGAACCGGGGTAGATGGTAAAGCCAATACCCGCGCAACCCAGGCGCAGCGCATCGGCCACGGTGCCGGTTACGGCCTGGTCTTTTTCAGTCGCAAGGCTGTTGGAACTGTTGCACTTGAGAATAAGCGGAATTTCACCCGCAAAGGTGGCCGCACCACATTCGAGCATGCCCAGGGGGGCTGCGTACCCGCTCAGCCCGGCTTCGATGGCGAGTTGGAAGTGGTAGTGCGGGTCGTAGGCGGCCGGGTTGGCTGCGAAAGAGCGGGCTGGACCATGCTCAAACCCCTGGTCAACCGGCAGAATGACCATTTTGCCGGTTCCACCCAGCTTGCCTGCATTGAGCAGACGGGCCAGATTCGTCTTTGTACCGGGGTTATCGCTCTCATACTGGTTGAGAATAGCCTTAACCTTCGGGGTAAGCGTCATGTGGAACAGTCCTTCTTTTGCCTTGTGTCCGGCGCATTATTTTCCGGATGCTGATGTTGGCAATAACCGTGGGCGAAATACCCGACAAGAGACGATGTGGCACTTAACGGCACGGCAAGGTTAAATGATGGCGGGCGTTGTGGCAGAAGTGCCGCGTTTTGCTGTGCATACAAGGCCCGGACCGTCTCATATTGTGGGTTTTGCGGGCGCAGAATGGCAGCTTGCTGCCCACAACGCAACGCCATGAGGGCACCTGCAGGACTACTGTCACAATCGAGCACATGCACAAAGGCCCGCGCGGCCGATTCTGCCAGCCCGTCCATAAGGGCGCGCCACCAGCCAACCCCCATGAACGCCACGGCCCCGGGCGGCGAGAGCAGACCGACACACCCGCCATACTCCGCCTGATCCGCCGCGAGCAAAGCCCTGTGCGCGCCCGCATGGTCACACACACACACATAGCGGATACACGTGGGAGAGGATGAGAAAAGTAGCCTGTTTTCCGTGAGCATGCTTGACGCGATCGCTTTTGCGGGTGATTCCTTAACCCCAAGAGAAGGGAAAAGGCATGCAGGATCAAGACGTGGCGCCGCACTCACCCCAAGGCAACAACTATGACAGCATGTACACCCGCGCAACACCTGCGGAAGAGTCCATCACCCGTCTGGACCGTGCATTGCAACGCATTTCCTTTGCCCTTGATAAAAAGCAGCAAAAAAAACAGGCTGTCCCCAACACCAACCAGCAGGAACTGCTGGCCAACATAGACGCGCTGATCATGCGTGTGCGCGATGTGCTGGACCAGACCGGCCAGCCCGCACCTGACCATGACCCAAGCCCCCCCCGGCATGAGGAAGAGAACTGACCCATGGCGCTTGTCTCCGTTCATATTAACGGCCAAAGCTATACCGTTGGATGCGAGAACGGGCAGGAACGGCACGTTCAGGCCATGGCGCACCAGGTTGAACGCCGCGTGCAACAGGTCCGTAACCTGGGGTTCAGTGGCGAAACCCGCGTGCTGGTGCTGGCTGCCCTGCTGATGGCGGACGAAATCCAGGACCTGTCGGGCAACCGGGTGCCAGAAAGCACGGCACTGGCGGCACAGGACGCCGAACGCCTGCGGGCGGAACTGGCCCTGACCAACAATCGGCTGGCGGACCTGGCGGATACTGCGGAATCTCTTGCAGCGGAGATAGAGCGCGCCTACATAGAAGAGGCGGGGCTGCCCGATACGTGAGGCAAGTCATCCCCTGGGCCGATAAGCACTTCCTAGGGAGCTGGCTCTGTTGTGGCCCTGGTCACATTACCCGGTGCCCACCTGCACTAGCAGGTCCTGGAGGTTGAAAGACCCACGGTCCATGGTGGCTCCGCACACTCCCCCCCCATGCAATGACCCGCCAGATATTGCCGCGCGCAAAAAAGCCCTGCGGGTCCAGTGCGTGGCGGCCATGCGCGCGCGCAATGTGCTGCACGACCGGGACATTATCCAGCGGCTTTCCCCCCTGCTCCACACCAGCGCCGGCCCCATTGCCTGCGTATGGCCCCTCCCGCACGAGGTGGACCTGCGCCCGCTGTGCCATGCGCTGGCGCAGGCGGGCACACCCGTTGTACTCCCCCCGCCCCCCCCGCGCGGCGCCCCCCTGGGCTTTCCTGTGGCGCCCCGACTCCCCCATGCTGGCAGGCCGCTTTGGCACGCACTACCCCGATGGCCCCATCATGGAGCCCGGGCTTGTGCTGGTCCCCCTGCTGGGGTTTGACCGCGCAGGCAACCGCCTTGGCTACGGCGGAGGGTATTATGACCGCACACTGGCCGCCCTGCCCCATGCCGCAAGAATAGGCTATGCTCCGTCCACACAGGAGGTCACACACCTCCCACGCGGCCCCCATGACCAGCCCCTGGGCTGTATTGTAACCGAAAAGGAGGTTCTTCGTTTTGGCTGACCCACACCCCCGCACAGTGCGAAAGACACGCGCGTGAGAATTCTGTTTTTGGGCGACATTGTCGGGCGTACCGGGCGCGATGGCGTGCTCTCCCGCCTGAGTGACCTGCGCGCGCGCCTTGCACTGGACCTTGTGGTGGTCAACGCGGAAAACGCAAGCCATGGCTTTGGGCTTTCCCCCGCCATTGCCACGACCCTGCTGCAAAGCGGGGTGGATGTGATTACACTGGGCAACCATGCGTGGGACCGCCGCGACCTGGTTGGCCATATTGATGGCGAGCCCCGCATTATCCGCCCGCTCAACTACCCGCCCACAACCCCCGGGCAGGGCAGTGTGGTGGTGGCCCTGGCCGATGGCCGCAAGGCGCTGGTGGTCAATGTCATGGGCAGACTGTTCATGGACCCGCTGGACGACCCCTTCCGCTGCACCAACGAACTGCTGACCAGACACCGCATGGGAGCCACGGTGCACGCCATTGTGGTGGACATTCACGCCGAAGCCACCAGCGAAAAATGGGCCTTTGGCCATATGCTGGACGGCAGGGTATCCCTTGTTGTGGGCACGCACACCCACACCCCCACGGCCGACCACCGTATTCTGGCGGCGGGCACCGCGTTCCAGACCGATGCGGGCATGTGCGGGGACTATAACAGCGTGATCGGCATGACCAAGGAGCCAGCAGTCGCCCGCTTTGTGCGCAAAATGCCCGGAGAGCGGCTCCAGCCCTCCGAAGGGGAGGCCACAATCTGCGGGATCATGGTGGAAACGGACGATACAACCGGTCTGGCCCGCCGTCTGGCCCCTCTGCGGCAAGGTGGCCTGCTGGCCCAGACGATGCCCGATTTCTGACACTGCGGCGCAATCGGCCCGATTGCGCAAAGCTACCGGGCCGCCACGCCACATGTCCCCTCAAAGCAAAGCCTGGCTCCCCTGTGCGCCACTCTGCGCGGCAAACGCCCGCACGGCGGCCTGCGTGGCCACGGTCAACGGGAGTGGCAGCGCATCGAGCGCGAACCACCCCAGGCCATCATGCTTATGGGGTTCGCACAGGCGGGGTTCTCCCTGCACGGCGGAAACCCTGTAAACGGGAGCCACCCAATGCGTGCCCGCCGCGCGGTCTATCTGGTCCACCACGCATAACAGGGGGCCTGCCTCAAGCTCCAGCCCCACCTCCTCGCGCACTTCGCGCATGGCGGCCTGCGCCGTGGTTTCAAACATGTCCACCTTGCCGCCGGGCAGGCCCCAGCACCCGGCCTCTGGCGCCTTGACCCGCCGGATCAGCAGCAAGCCGCCATCACGCAGGATAAAGGCGCCACACCCCACTGCTGGCTGCATGGGCTACCACACCAGCCTGTGCACGGCGGCCGCTGGCCGCAGACCCGCCGCATTGGCCTCGGCCGTGGCCAGAGCCATGTCATCGCCAATCATTTCCTGGTGAATACCACCCAGAATCCACAGGCTGTCCACGCCAACGGCGGCGGCCCCTTTGATATCGGTCCCAAGCGCATCCCCAATCGCCAGAACACGCGCGCGGGGGACATCCAGCATGTCAAACACCGGCTGGTACACGCCGGGGTAAGGCTTGCCAATCCAGCGCACATCCCCCCCCTGCTCGGCATAGAAAGCGGCCAGGGCACCTGCGCAGATCTGCCGGTTCCCCCCCTTGACCACCACGCGGTCGGGGTTGGCGCAGATCATGGGCAGGTTGCGCGCAAGGCAGGCGCGCAGTTCAGGCAGGTAGGGGTCCAGCGATGCCACGCCCCGCTCCAGGTCCGGGCCTGTGTTCATGACAAAATCGGCCATGCCCACATCGCTCACGCGCTGAATATCCAGCCCCTCATACAGACCAAGGTCATGGACGCCGCCAATATGCAGCACCCGGCCACCAAGGCGGGCAAACCACGGGTCTGTTCTGGCCGTCATCTGGCGGTGGGTTTCCTCGCCGCTGGTCATCACCCCGTGGTACAGGCCGCGGTCCACGCCAAACCCTTCCAGTTGCGCGGCAATGACTGCTGCCGGCCGAGGCGCGTTGGACAGCAGCACCACACGCTTGCCCGCCGTGCGGAGTGCCCGCAGGCACTCCAGGGCGCCGGGGTAGGGGCTCACGCCATCATGCACGGTGCCCCACAGGTCTATAATATACCCGTCATACTGGCTGGACAGGGCTTCCAGCCCGGCCACCTGCGGCACTGTCCAGTTTTTGGCGTCACTCACAGGCCCGCTCCACGTATGTCATCCAATGTTTCCACCCCATCCGCACGCATGATCTGGAGCATCTCGCGCTTGAGGCGGGCGATCAGGGCCGGGCCTTCATACGCAAAGGCGGTATAGACCTGCACCAGATCAGCCCCAAGGCGGATACGCTCCAGAATGTCCTGCCCGCTCTCTATCCCCCCGCAGGAGACCAGGGCGAGCCGACCTGCGGCAATGCTTGCGACAATGCGCAGCATTTCCGCCGAACGTGTGGCGAGCGGGCGGCCCGAAAGACCACCGGACTCGCCCTTGTGCGCGCTGCGCAACGTAGCGGGGCGGGCCAGTGTGGTGTTGTTGATGATCAACCCCTGCACTCCCCCCTGCACCGCAGCCTCCACAATGGGAGCGATGGCGTCATTCTCCAGGTCGGGGGCCAGCTTGACCAGCAGTGGCGGGCGCTCGGGGTGGCGGGCGGCAATGGCGTCCAGAATACCCCTGAGCCTTGCCGCGTCCTGCAATCCGCGCAGCCCCGGCGTGTTGGGCGAGGACACATTGAGCACAATGTAATTCACATACGGCTTAACCCGCGCCACAAGGGCCGGGTAATCCCGCTCGGGGTCGGCCCCTGTCTTGTTGATCCCGATATTCGCACCTACGGGCACACCCGCCCCACCAGCACGCCCCGATGGCAATGGGCGGGTCAGGCGGGCAAGACGCACGGCAAACCGGTCTATCCCCTGGTTATTGAACCCCATGCGGTTGATAACCGCCCGGTCTTCCTCCAGCCGGAACAGGCGCGGCCTGGGGTTGCCCGGCTGTGGGCGCGGGGTCACGGTCCCTGCCTCGACAAAGCCGAAACCCAGACGGGCCAGCGGCCGCAGCACGCGGGCGTTTTTGTCAAAGCCCGCGGCAATGCCAATCGGGTTGGAAAACCGCATGCCCAATGCGCGTGTGGCAAGGGCCGGGTCATCCTCGGGGCGTTTGAAGGGGACGGAAACACCCAGCATAAGGGCGTCTATGGCGAGCTCATGCGCTTTTTCGGGGTCAAGCTTGCGCACAAACGGCAGGGAGAGGGATGCTAGCACTGACATGCCTTTTGTACTGCCCCAAGCGGCCCCCCAAGGAAAGAGAAAAAAACGGCGACCCGACCACACGATCTGGCCTTAAAGTTTTACTTGCAATTGAGAGTGATTCTCATTTAATGATCCTCCATGACCGATAGCAAGGGAGGGAGGCCCAGCCTCCAGATCACGCCATGCAGCCCACACCCGTCTACCTTACCGACCTGGCCGCCAGCGAACGGCTGACCCTATGGACCATTCGCCGCCTTGCAGGCGCGCAACCACCCTGCGGCGCAGCGCCCAGCGCCTCGGGCAGCCTGTTCCTGCCATGCTTCCGCCAGGAGTTCATGGCTGTCTCCCAGGCGTTCCAGGACGCGCTGACAGACATGGCCGCACACAAAATGCCCGCCCTGGATATTTGTGCTGGCAGCACACTGGCCGTGACCGAAACCGAGTATAACCTGCTCCTGGCCACCGAAGCGGCGCAGAATGAGCGCGAAACCGATATGCAGGCACTCCTGAGCCCGCTGCTCCCCTTTGCGCGCCTGCGCCTGCGCATGGTGGCCGCCCTGACAACCCTGGGCGCCTGCCTTGCAGGGGCAGGCTACTGGCTTTCGCACCATGCAACGCGCCCCTTGCAGCAGCCCGTTGCCCTGGCGGGCATGCACCGCGCCGCCTACCCCGCAACCGCAGCTCTTTCAGTCGCCCGCTGGCATGACCTGGACATGAGCATGACCCACTCATGGCGCCATACCCCGCCACGCCGCAATTTTGCCCCCCACAACGCGGGCTGAACACACCTGAAAACACGCGCACTCACACGCCTGCCACAGGCCCTGCCACTCCATGCCCGTGGCCAGGGAACGGGCCATTATTGTAGCGCGGCAGACATGCGGATCTGACGCCGCATCAATTGTTCCTGTTATGTTCCATTGTGGCGCATTTTATGCCATAGTGGGCGGGCAATGCCTACGCCCATACGCCGCATTATCCATATCGACATGGATGCATTCTATGCCTCCGTCGAACAACGCGACAACCCGGCCCTCAAGGGACGGCCTGTTGCCGTGGGCCACTGCCAGGAACGTGGCGTTGTCGCCGCAGCCAGCTATGAAGCCCGCAAATTTGGCGTACGGTCCGCCATGCCCTCCCTTATTGCGCGGCGCAAATGCCCCGAACTGGTTTTTGTACCCCCCAAGTTTGAGGCCTACCGTGCGGTATCGGCCCAGATTCACGCCATTTTCGCCCGCTATACCCCGCTTATACAGCCGCTCTCCCTTGATGAAGCCTATCTGGACATCACCCACCCCCTGCTGCGCCGGGCCTCCGCCACGGCTATCGCGGAAGAAATTCGCACCAGCATTTTTGAGCAGACCGGGCTGACCGCCTCCGCTGGCGTTTCCTACAACAAGTTTCTGGCCAAGCTGGCATCCGACCACCGCAAGCCCAATGGGCAGTTTGTTATTCCACCGGGCATGGGGGAGGATTTTGTGGCCTCCCTGCCGGTTGGCACATTCCACGGTGTCGGCCCGGCCACAGCCAGGCGCATGAATGGCCTGGGCATTTACACCGGGGCGGACCTGCGCGCCTGCGCGCTGGATATTCTCAAACACCATTTCGGCAAGGCCGCCACGTTTTACCACGGCATTGCCCGTGGCGTGGACAACAGGCCGGTGGAAGCCAACCGTCCACGCAAATCCCTTGGCAAGGAAACAACTTTTCTACAGGACCTGCACGCCGAAGTCGAACTGATGCAGGCCATGGACAAACTTGTGGCCCAGGTCTGGGCCGGGTGCCAAAAACGCGAGTTGAGCGGGCGCACGGTCACACTCAAGCTCCGCCACTCGGACTTTACGCAGCGCACCCGCAGCCAGTCCTTCCCCCATCCCATGGAAAACGAGACAGCCCTGCACGATGCCGCAGGCAGGTTGCTGACGCCCCTTTTCCCCCTTGCCAAGCCGGTACGGTTATTGGGACTATCGCTTACGGGGCTGGTCCTGCCCGGACAACCCGAGGGAAACCGGCAGCTTTCCCTGCTTCCATAGCCAGGGGAATTGCAACCCGTGCCTAACCCGCACCCATACCAGAAATCTCCTACTTCCTGTTAAAAACCATTCCCAACACATGGTTTTTTAAAAGTTATTCCCAAGACTTCCACAAAAAAAAGCGGCGGAAAGTTGTCTTTCCACCGCCCACACAAACCTGCATGTTCTGTTTTGTATCTTACAAAGCCGGAGCAGGACCTTTGACAATGGATGCCAGGTCGTCCGGGCGTATCCACTGGCGGAAGGCGGCCTGCACATCCGCCCCCGTGGCGTTGTAATAGGCCTGCGCCCCACGGTCCGCGTTATCGAGTGGCAGACCCAATTCGCTCAGGTGCAGGTACTGGGCCGCAATCCTGTCCAAGCTGGCGCGGGCCAGTGGAATACTGCGCAAAAGCGATGCCTTGGCCAAGGCCAGTTCATCATCCGATGGTGGTGCGGACTGCATGGCCTTGATGTCACGCACCGCAGCAGCCTGCGCCTTGCCTACCTTGTCAGGGTCTGCGCCATAGTTAACCGTGTACAGGCCACGGGTGCGACCCCACTCAAACGCACTGCCGACTGTGTAGACATACCCGGTTTTAACACGCAGGTCGCGGTACAGACGGGAGGAGAACAGGCCACCCCCCAGTACCTCATTGCCCAACTGGAGCATGAAGTGGTCGGGCTGGGCTGCGGTCAGGCCCAGCGTTTCGGCCAGAACCACCTCATCCTGCACACTGCTCTTATCGGGCACAAGCGCATGGGACGCCTTGCTCAGCGGCACGGCTGGCAGGTCAATATCGGGGGCTGGTCCTTCGGACTTCCAGCCACCAAAGGCCTGTTCCACTGCGGCCTGCGCTCCTTCGGGCGTGACATCACCCGTGACAACAATAGTTGTCCTGTCCGGGCGCCAGGCTTTTTTGTAGTAGGCCAGCACATCATCATGCGTCACGCTCATGATGGATTGCGGCGTGGCCTCACGCAAGGTGGGATCTTTTGGGGGAAGCACTGCCATTTTTATGGCCCGGCTGAACAGATGTTCAGGCGAGAGCAGTTCCCCCGCCTGCGCCTGAGCCGCTTGCTGGCGCACGACCTGAAAATCCTTTTCCCCAAAGGCGGGGTGCAGTTCATTATCCGCCAGAAGGGACACACCTTTTGCAAAGTCGGGTGTTAAAACCTGCAGGGAAAACGAACTCCCCGCGCTCTCCCATGCCGGAATATCATCCAGGGCCTTCTGGAAAGCCAGTCGGTCGTACTGTGTGGTGCCGTAGGAGAACAGGGCTTCGGTCACATCATTCACCCCGTCCTGCCCTGCGGGCTGCTGCAAGGAGGGGGTCTGGCGGACCTGACCACTCAGCTGAATGGTGTGGCTGACATGAGAAGGCCAGACAATGAGCCTGATCCCGTTGGACAGGGTGCTCACATACGGCTGGGGCGTGGGCTCGGGCTTGTCCAGCTTGAGCAGAGCCTTTTCAGCCCAATCGGGGAGTTTGACGGGCTTGTCGGGGGAGGATGCAAAGGACTCCGCCCCCCCGAACCCCTTGCCCGATACCGCCTTGCCCGAGCTTTCGGGCGTAAGCACGGCGGAAACCGCATGGGCCGGGTCCAGCAGGGTTGCCGCCAGCTTGTTAACCGCCTCAGGCGTTACCGCCTGGTAAGCCGCCACCAGGTCGCCCGGTGCGTCCAACCCCTGGAAGGCAAGGGCCGTGGACCATGTGGACGCCAGGCCACTGACCGAATTGGCCGCAAACTGCATTTGTGCGATTTCGCGCCGTTTGGCGGCTTCCACCAGATCAGCCGGAACACCGTTCTTGCGAATATTCTCCAGCACGGCCCGCATGTCCGCCATGGCTTTTGCCGCATCCCCCCCCTTGGGGAAGGCGGCAAGGGCAAGCCCGAACCCTGCCTCCTTTTTGGGGGCATATTCAAACCCGGCAAACAGCGCCTTGCCCTGTGGCACAAGGTCATACAGTGCGCCACGCTGGCTGGCCAGCACATCGGACAGGACATCCGCCGTGGCATAATCCGCCGCCGAAGAGCCGGGCATGGGGAAGGCAAGCGTTGCAAAGCCTACGGGGTAGTCTGTTGCCAGTGTCAGTGTTTTGGCCGGGGGGGGCACGGGGGAAACCCTGTGCCGCGCGGGCAATGTCTTGCGTGGAATGGCCTCGAATGTTTCTTCAACCAGTTGCAGGGTCGTAACCGGGTTCACATCCCCCACAATCACCAGAACGGCGTTGTTGGGTGCGTACCATTTTTCGTAAAATGCACGCAGATCAGCAGCTTTTGTTTTATCAAACGAAGGCCGCGTGCCCAGCGCATCATGCTCATACGGTGTGCCCGCGAACAAGATGGCCTGCAACTGCTCAAGATACAGATAGGCCGGGCTGGACAGATCGCGCGAGACCTCCTGCTCGATCGCGCCGCGCTCCTTGCTCCAGTCCGCTTCAGACAGGGTCAGCCCATGCATGCGCAGGGCTTCGATCTTGAGCAGAACCGGCAGGTCCCGCGCCTGGGCGGTGTAAAAATACTGGGTTACGTCCTCGGTCGTATCCGCATTGTAGCTCCCGCCAAGACGTGTGCCCACGGCAGCAAGCTGGTCCTTGTCCAGCCCCTTGCTCCCCCGGAACATCATGTGTTCCAGCGCATGCGCCGTGCCGGGGAAACCCGCAGGTGCTTCAGCCGAACCAACCAGGTAATTGATTTCCGTTGTGACCACAGGTGCCAGCCGGTTGGGCACGATGACAACCCTCAGGCCATTGGGCAGGGTGGCCCGCACCACCTGCGCGCTGCTGAGCGAGGGGGGAACCAGGGTGGACGGCATGCCGGGGGACGGAACCTGCGCAAATGCGCCAAGAGGCGAAAGCGCGCTCCCACACAGGGCCAGACCCGCAACAAGGGCTGCAGCCCGTGCGCGACAGAGGGTGGTTTTACGAAAAATCATGAAAAATCCTGTGTCCTGTGGAAAACAGCACGCAAAAAACGCCTAATACCCCAAGGAGGGCAATGGCAATTTTTTGGCCAGTGCGGACAGCCTGTGCCGCCGCAACTCGGAGCGGGCCTTGGCGTCCTCGGCCATGTAATTGAGCTGGATGGTATAGCGCGCGCCAACAAACTGCCTGTGGCCATGCCATGTGGTGGGACCGTTGGGGAAGATGAGCAATGTGCCATCCACAGGCTGCACCTCCTTTACATAGTCCTCCATGTCATGCGGACCACGGAGCAGGCGCAGGCAGCCCTCCTGTTTTTCCCAGCCCGGACCCGCGGGGTTGAGGTAGAGCAGGATTGTCACGCGCTTGGCCACAGAGTCGGTATGAATCCGGCCATCCTTTTCCCGCGTGCGACCACGAATGGTCAGCATGGAAGGGGCATTGTCCAGGTCAAGGCCCAGCTTGCCTGCAATGATCGCGCGCAGTTCCGGGCCTTCCATCTCCCGCACCAGGGCCTGCACGAGGGGCGAAAGTTTAAGGGATTGCGGAGGGAATGACCCGCCGGAACTTATGTCGGGCAGACTGGCAAACAGTCTGGGCAGATCATCCTTGCGAATAAAATGCGGCACCATAATGTGCGTATAGGGTTCCGCGCATATGGGAGCCTGCGTTAATGCCGCGTAATCGGGCCGGATGGTGGATTCTGACGTGGTCATACCCTGTTGTCCGCAAAAGTGAACCTGTTAACCGCTGAAACGGTAGAAGGGTTGCGCGGTATAAACAAGAGCCTGCGATTACGAGCGCCTTTTGCCGCGATCCTTGCC
>CALCDN010000098.1 GCA_937900755.1 uncultured Acetobacter sp.
GGTCCATGCGGGGTTTGTGCTGGCAGGCGTTGCGTCCTAGACAGGACGGCATGCCCGCAACCCCGCCAGCGAAAAGTGTGATGAAAGATCTGTTTACAGGCCACCATGTCGGCCAGTCCCGCCCGCTCAAACTGTCGGGGGATGTTGTCAGCACCGCCACCTATGGCGGGGTGGACAACTGCTACCGCTACACCCTGCGCCGTGTGTGGAAAGAGGGCGGGCCGCTGGTCATGTGGCTGATGATGAACCCGTCCGTTGCAACCGAACAGGGTGATGACAGGACCGTAGCCAAGTGCCAGCGTTACGCGCGGGCCTGGGGGTATGGCGGCCTGTATGTGGGCAACACCTTCGCCTATCGCTGCACCGACCAGTTGCGCCTGCTGGAAACCCCCGACCCCGTGGGGCCAGGCAACGATGCCGCCTTGCTGGACATGGCCCGCAAGGCCGACCTTGTCGTGGCCGCCTATGGCTCCCCCCAGCACAAGGCCCTGCGCGCGCGCGGGCCACAGGTGGTGCAGATGCTGCAAGGCCACGGCATTGCCGTATGCGCGCTGCGGCTCAGCGCAGGGGGGCGTCCGTGCCACCCGCTTTACCTGCCAGCGGAGCTCAAACCCTTTGAACTGCCCGTGACGCCACAAAAGGGGTAACCAAACGCCCAGCCCATGCGTTACCCCGTGGCATGGCAACCCACCAGCACAGCCAGCACGGCAGGGGCCACAACGCCGGAGTTGACGCACAGGCTCCATGGGTCTCCCATAAGTGCTAAAGGGTTACGCCACAAAAAGGGACAGGCATAAACGTGACAGAACAGAACACGCAGGCCACATCTGGCTATCTGGCCTCGGCCGAATTCGCAGCCCGGCTGGACCGGCTGGGCGAGGTTGCCGCCCGCACGGGGCTGAACGTGGCACCGGGGCAGCAGGTTATCATGACAGCCCCGCTCCATGCCGTGCCGCTGGTGCGCCGCATTACCGAACACGCCTACAAGGCGGGTGCCTCGCTGGTGACCACGTTTTACGCGGATGAGGAAACAACACTCGCGCGCTACCGCTATGGTAGCGAAAACACGTTTGACACCGCATCGGGCTGGCTTGCCGCGGGCATGGCGGAGGGCTTTCGCGCAGGGGCCGCGCGCATGGCCATTACCGGCTCCAACCCCACCTTGCTGGCGGGGCAGAACCCCGACCACGTCTCCCGCGCAAGCAAGGCGGCCTCGCGCGTTAACCGCCCGGCCATGGAGATCATTACCAATTTTGATGTGAACTGGTGCATTGTGGCCGCCGCCACCCCGGCATGGGCCATGCAGGTCTTCCCCGACCTGCCCGAAGCGCAGGCGGTGGAACAGCTCTGGCAGGCCATTTTTGCCGTCTCGCGCCTGAACGGGGATGACCCGGTGGGCCAGTGGGCGGACCACAACGCCATTTTGCACCGCCGCGCGGCGTTTTTGAACGATGTGCGTTATGACGCGCTGCATTTTTCCGGCCCCGGCACGGACCTGCTGGTCGGGCTGGCCGATGGGCACGAATGGGCCGGGGGGGCGGAAAAAGCAGGCAACGGCATTGTGTGCAACCCCAACATTCCCACCGAGGAGGTGTTCACTACCCCCCACCGCCTGCGCGTGGAAGGGACTGTGGCCAGCACCAAGCCGCTCTCGCACCAGGGCACGCTTATTGAGGGGATAAAGGTCCGCTTTGAGGGCGGGCGCATTGTGGACATGCACGCAACACGCGGGCAGGAGGTGCTCGAGCGGGTGCTGGACACAGATGAAGGGGCCAGAAGGCTGGGCGAGGTCGCCCTTGTGCCCCATTCCTCCCCCATCTCGCGCAGCGGGCTGTTGTTCCAGAACACCCTGTTTGACGAAAACGCGGCCAGCCACATAGCCCTTGGCCAGTCCTACACAAAATGCATGCTGGACACACAGGGGCAGGACGAGGCCGCACTGGCCGCGCGTGGGGCCAATACCAGCCTGATCCACATAGACTGGATGATCGGCTCGGGCGAAATCGATGTGGACGGGCTGGATGCACAGGGTGGCCGCGTGCCGCTCATGCGTAAGGGCGAATGGGTGATTGCAGCATGAGAAAGTTTGATAACATGGTTTTTATTCGCAAGGCGTCCGCTGTTCTGGGGGCCATGGCCCTGCTGGTGACCGGGGCCGCACAGGCCCAGAGTGTCGCTCCCGTGGGCGGGGCCACGCCCCACGCGCCGCCGATTACGCCCGAACAGGTGGCCACCATGCAAAACGACATGGAGACCGCCCTGCATTACAAGCTGGCCCCCGACGTGCTGCCCCGGCTGAGTGCAACACTCAGGGCCATTCAGGCCGCCAATATTCAGCCGCCGGGGCATGTGGGCATGTCGCTGGACCAGCAGATCGCCCTTGTGGGGCAGGTGCCGGGGCTGGCCGCCATTCTCAAGGCGCACGGGCTGGATGCCCGCAGCTTTGTCATGAGCCTGACCTGCGTGGGCCTGACCGGCAGCTTGCTGAACATTCCCCCCGGTCAGGGTAGCGCGCAGATGCCCGTGCCCGATGCGGCCAATGTGGCCATACTCAAAAACAACCCGCAGGCCCTGCACGAACTGGTGGGTGTTCTGCAACAGGGTGTCTCCACCACCGGCAGTGGCACACAGGTGAACTAGGGCGCGTAATCCTGTTGGCCTGGGCCTGCCGGGTGTGGCAGGCTGATGCATCCGATGGCAGGCGTGGCGGGGCTTTGTCCGCCATGGTGTGAATGTGACGGAGCGGGCCATGTCAGCAACAACAGGATCAGGTGGCCTGCCTGGCCCGGTTAACTGGGCGGGGCTGGGCATGCAGGGCGCGGGCATGGCGGAGGGGGCCGGGCAGGCCGCCACGCAGTCCGGTGTGCCATCGGGCGCGCAGTCTGGCACACAGTCTGGTGCGGTGGCGCCCTCTTCAGCCGCACTGGTGCAGGCCGCCCGTACCGCACTGGCGGCCGCACAGGCCCAGCAGGCCGATGTCATGCTGACCCTGTCCGAGGGGGCGCAAACCCTGCTGGGCAAGACACAGCGGGACACAGGAGGGGCCACACCCGCAACCGGGGCCTATACCGCCCGGAGTGTGGCGGATGGTGCGATGCCAGGCCCGGCGGGGACCACACCCGTGGATGCAGGCACAGGCGCGCTGATGGCCGATGTGATGCAGGCGGCCAACGTGGTCATGCAGGACCCATCGGCAACGGCCGGGCAGAAGACCATGGCCAGCGAGCTTATGCAGATGGCCACCGCCATGGTGGGCCAGTCCGTCAGTGGGATGGCGGGTGGGGTTGCCAGTGGGATGGCCGGCGATGGCGCCGCCAGCCTGCTTGCCTCCCAGGCTTCGGAGCTTCAGTCCGGGGGGGCGGG
>CALCDN010000099.1 GCA_937900755.1 uncultured Acetobacter sp.
CTCGTGGGCTCGGAGATGTGTATAAGAGACAGCGTGGAAGCGCCGCGTTAACGGCCTGCGTGAAAACACACTGGACACGGATATTCTGGATGAACGCGCCCGCGCGATGCTGAACATGGCCAACCGGAATGACGTGGTCGTTCCCTACGACCGGCGCGACCCTCTTTTTTAAGTCCTCATCCCATGCACAGGCACAATCAGGGCTTTACACTCTGGCGGATGGCACAAAAAAACGGCGCTCAAAAGCGCCGTTTTTTTGTAACACACCGATCTGGCCAAAATTACTTGATTTTGGCTTCACGGAATACGACGTGCTTGCGTGCAACCGGGTCGTACTTCTTCAGTTCCATTTTGCCCGTATGAGCGCGGGCATTTTTCTTGGTCACATAGAAGTAACCGGTGTCAGCCGTCGAGACGAGACGGATCTTGATGACGTTGGTCTTGGCCATGACTTCCTCAGCAGAACATATTTACAGAGCCGGTCCATACGGCTCCGGCGGTGTTCAAGTTGCGGCAAAATGCGCATACAAAGGCAAAAGGTCAAGCTTTCTTACATCAATATGGCGCCACGAACGCCAAAAGGAGACGAATTCATGCTGGATGTGGCAACCGCGCGGGCCAGAATTCTGGAAAACCTGTCCCCCTGCGGGCAGGAAACCGTCGCACTGACCGCCGCATGCGGCCGTATTGTGGCGCAGGACGTGCAGGCGCGCAGGGCCAACCCGCCGGTTTGCGTTTCCGCCATGGATGGCTACGCCGTAAGGGCGGCAGACGCCCAGCAGGGCGCCGTATTACGCATAGTGGACGAGGCTCCCGCTGGCAGGCCATCCACCCACACCGTAACTTCGGGTGAGTGTATCCGGCTTTTTACGGGCAGCCAGGTGCCCAATGGGGCGGACGCCATTGTCATACAGGAGAACACCCAGCTCGCGGGCCAGCAGATTACACTCACCCAGACCGCCACCAAGGGGCAGTTCATTCGCCCCAAGGGGCAGGACTTCGCCCAGGGCGCCGTCCTGTTGAACGCAGGCAGCAGACTCGGGCCACGGGATATCGGGCTTGCCGCCGCGGGCGGGCTGGTCTGGCTGCCGGTCTTCCGCCACCCCCGCGTGGGAATTCTGGCCACGGGGGATGAAATTCTGCTCCCCGGAGACACAGCTCCACCGGATGGCATTTTCAATTCCGCCTCTTTCATGCTCGCCGCCCTGCTGGAGCGGGAGGGAGCGGACGCCAGAGTGCTCCCCGTCGCGCGCGACAATGCGACATCCCTCTCCAGTACATTCGCCCATATCCATGACCTGGACATGCTTGTCACCATTGGCGGCGCCAGTGTTGGCACCTATGACCTGGTGCGCCCAACACTGGAAAAGGCGGGGCTTGTCCAGAATTTCTGGAAAATAGCCATGCGTCCGGGCAAACCGCTCATGTCTGGCATGCTCAATGGCATGCCCGTGCTCGGGTTGCCTGGCAACCCGGTTGCGGCGCTGGTATGCGCCATGGTGTTTGTCCTCCCTGCCCTGCACAAACTCATGGGCCGCCCCGTGGCGGACACACTGGACACGCAGCCCGCATTGCTGGGCGCGGATGTGGGGGAAAATGACCAAAGGCAGGATTTTTTGCGCGCAACACTCCACACCAGTCCTGCCGGGCACCTTGTGGCAACCCCTTTTGGCCAGCAAGGTTCGGCACAGTTGAACATTCTGGCGCAAAGCCAGGCGCTGATTGTACGCCCCCCCCATGCCAGCGCCCAAAAAGCGGGAACGCCGTGCCACATCCTGCATCTGCCATGACATAAGATTTAGATATTGACAAAAACAAGAACTTACATAGAACAAAACGAGAGATTGATATTCCATTTTGAACTGACAGGCCGAGGTGCGACATGCTGACCCGAAAACAGCACAAGCTTCTTCTTTTTATTGATTCGCACCTCAAGCAGACCGGCTTTTCTCCTTCCTTTGACGAAATGCGCGAGGCCATGGGCCTGCGCTCCAAATCGGGTATTCACCGCCTGATTTCGGGGCTGGAGGAACGCGGTTTCCTGCGCCGCCACCACCACCGCGCCCGGGCGCTGGAAGTTATTCAACTCCCCGAAATGGAGGAGGAACTACCCACCAACGTGATCCGTGGCAGCTTTACCCGGCAAAAACAGGATTCCATCAAAATTCCACTTTATGGCCGCATTGCCGCAGGCCTGCCGATAGAGGCCATGGCGGATACGTCCAACTCCCTGTCCATCCCGGCGGACATGCTGGGGAGCGGGGACTACTACGCACTGGAAGTAACCGGGGATTCCATGATTGACGCCGGAATACTGGACGGCGATCAGGTCATTATCAAAAAGTCGGATCAGGCGGAAAACGGGCAGATCGTTGTCGCCCTGATTGACGGGCAGGAAGTCACGCTCAAGCGCCTGCGCCGCAAAGGCAACATGATCGCACTTGAGCCCGCCAACGCCCGCTACGAAACCCGCATTGTCCCCGCCGAGCGCCTGCATATTCAGGGCCATCTGGCTGGGTTGATCCGCCATTACTAAGCGGGGCCAACGCCCCTTTTTTACCTGTTGCTGACCAGCAACCCCGTATCCTTGCGCGTGTTCTTCAGTCCACTCAGTCCACCGTGCGTGGATGCGCCTGTACGCACACATCCGACCATGCTGGAAAAATCGCGGCCTGTGCCGCAACCACATCCGGCGTGATCCGGGCCAGCGTGTCCAACTCGGCCAAAATCCGTACCCCGCCCCTTTGTGCAATGGTGTGGCTGTTGGCCGGGTTTGGCGGGCCATTGAGCACGACACCGGCAACAGCCACCCCCCTGCTGCGCAGGGCCTGCAAACTGAGCAGCGTATGGTTGAGCGTGCCCAGCCCGCTGCGCGCCACCAGAACCACGGGCAGGCCCCACTGTGCTGCCAGGTCCAACATCATCATCCCGTCCGTTGCCGGAACCATCAGACCTCCGGCTCCTTCCACCACCAGCACCCTGCCCGCCTCAACCCTGGGCAAGAGCAGTTGTGCGGGGTCAATGCGCACCCCCTCCGCCTCTGCCGCAGCCTGCGGTGAAAGCGATGCCTGAAACGCCCCGGCAGGAGGAAAGCACAAAAGCCGTCCCGCCAGATGGGAGACCGTACTGGTATCCCCCGCCTCATCCGCCAGGCCGCTTTGCAGGGGCTTCCAGTAATCCGCCTGCCATTTCTTGACCAGGCAGGCCGAAACAAGGGTTTTCCCCACACCGGTATCCGTGCCGGTTACAAAAACACCTGCCACGGCGGGTTTGCGAAAACAGCCATAGGCCAGTTCCCACGTGACCGCCCGCCCTGACTGGTCCAGGTGGCGGGCCACCCGCTGGAGCGTGCCCGCACCCATTG
>CALCDN010000100.1 GCA_937900755.1 uncultured Acetobacter sp.
TACCACCACACCGCACATAAACCTGCGCACAAGCCTGCCAGCCCTTGCCCCCAGCACCCGCTGGCCCGCCACCCCACCGCCAGTACCGGTGGTGCATTACATTCACAACATGCCGCCTGTCATGGACCACAACACGTATTTTCATGTTCTGATGGAACAGTTCGAGGGGCGTTACACAGCGGGTGACAGCCTACTGCGCTATTCGGGGCAAAGCTGGTTTGGCACGGACCACGACAAGCTGTGGATCAAGTCCGAAGGCACGGTGGACGGGCACCACCACATGACCGATGGCGACCATGAGTTTTTGTATGACCACGCCATTTCCACCTATTTTGACCTGCAGGCCGGTGTACGGCTGGACCTGGACAGCGGCCCCACCCGCGCATGGGGGGCTGTGGGGGTACAGGGGCTGGCGCTGTATTTTTTCGATGTTTCAGCCACGGCCTACTTCAACGCCCAGGGCGTGGCGGGCAAGCTGGAAGGCTCCTACGACCTGCTGATTACCAACCGGCTGATCTTGCAACCGCAGGCGGAATTCAACTTCTATTCCCATACCGATGCCCAGCGCGATGTCAGCCAGGGTTTTTCCGACATTGATGCCGGGTTGCGCCTGCGTTACGAGTTCAAGCGCAAGATTGCTCCCTACATTGCCGTGACCTACGCGGGCCACTACGGCAACACCGCCAGCCACACGGCCAACTGGCGGGGCTCGGTCGATAACGGCCCGGAGGATATCCGCTTTACCTTTGGCGTGCGCACATGGTTTTAGCCATGCCGCACGCCTGAACCCGCACGCCACTTTTGCGTCCGGCGCGCAGACACTCTACACAGGCCGCAGGACCACAAGCTGGCGCGGAGCAGACCAGGCACCGCGCCAGCCCTTTTCCACCCGCCCCTTTTTTGTAAACAACCAGCAGAATGTCCATGCCCACTGACAAACCCGGCTGCCATGCCTGCACGCCCCCAGCCCCCGCCAACGCGGAGCGGCACGTAACACAGCCAGACAAAACAGCCCTGATCAACCGCCTTAAACGGATTGAAGGCCAGGTGGGCGGTATTCTCAACATGGTGCAGGATGACCGCTACTGCGTGGATATTCTCACCCAGTTATCGGCCGTAAAATCCGCGCTGGATGGCGTGGGCGTGCAAATTCTGACCTCCCACGCCAAAGGCTGCGTCCGCACCGCCATAGCCGAAAACGGTGGGGAGGAAGCACTGGAGGAACTGATGGGCGTTATTCGCAGGATGGTTAAATAACGCCAACACCCCGCCATGACCGCGCCACCCGAATAGCATAACCAGCAGAGGCCTGATCCGTTTTTTCAGGCACCCCAAGCCGGGTTACATTGCGCTCGGTTACGTTGCCCTTGGTCGCGTTGCCTTATCAGGCGTCCGGCAACCCGAACAGCGCGGGATAGGGCATGGCATTGCGGCTGAGTTTCTTCTTTTTCCACTCAGCCAGCGCCCTGTTATATTCGACCTGACGCAGGACAAACTGCAACGCCTCCACGTGGCGTTCATTGCTGTCATCCATCATGTTGCGCCGCCAGCCCGCCGCGATCAGCCAGTATTCCCCGGCAAGTTTCCACGCACCTGCCTGATGCTGCTCCATGGCGAGCCGCTCAAGCCCATGATACTTGTTCTGCGGGTTGGCAAGCGCCTCCGCCGTGATGATAAAATCATCACTTTTCCACGGGAATGTCGCTTTCATGCACGGGAACTGCCGGGTAAGGGCGCCCGGGTCCCCAAAGTGTTCCTTGATCAGCATAGGAACCAGCCTGTCGTAAGATCTACGCCATTCACACTGCACAAGCCGCCTCTTGGAATATCACGTTAAAAAGTGCTGCCTCTATAACCAACTTCCCCACCAAAGTCGATTTTTGGAGCACTCCTTCGAGTGCTCCTGCAAAACTGTAAAGAGTAGTGGGGTTGTTTGCGCCTTCATGTCGGACATTCACGGGGTAGATTCTGCTTGCCAAAAGCCGCCGTCTGTTCGTCTGTGAAAAGCGCTCACTGGCGGGTGATAGGAGAGACCTTGAAGGCCCAAATTCAGGCGAATTATGAAGAGCGGCTTGCCCGCTATGTCGCGCTTATCCAAGGTACAGAGCCGCCGTGCCTCGTGCCCAAGCTGGCAGTCTATCGCAAGTTGCTCCGACAGCACAGCATGCATGGGGACCGACGCTGGAAGATCGAACCAGTCCTCCATCCCCTGATCTTCTCAGCCGAAACCGATCTGCATCTTGCAACGGCGCGACTGCTGGAGAATACGGGCCGAGCAAAGGGAAGCTTGTTCGCATTCCTTGACTTTTGTAAGAAGAACCAAGCGAACATCTTGTGGAAATCCGGGCCGCCACCGGTCGAGGTCTTAGAGAAACAGTTTAATGAGTTGGAATCGCGGCGCAACACGATCAATGCAATCATGGGACGCCGCGACAAGTTTTTTGCTCATCTCGACAAGCGCTATTTTAAGGAGCCGGCGCGTATCTACGTCGACTATCCGCTCGAAGCGGACGACGTGATCGCACTGGTGAACGCCGTGATCGGGGTGATCACCGAGCACCAGTGGAAGCCAAAGGAGAGTGCCGCCCTCAGTGTCGCTGAATTCTACATGATTGGCATCGACAACATGGTGCGCAATCTGGAGACTGGCCGCTGCAAGAACTTCCTTGGACAGCTAGACTGACCCATTAGCCGGCGTTCAGGGCCGATGGCAGGCTCCCCAAAAAGCGGATGCCAATTCAAATGATTCAAGGCGTGAGAAACGAGGCGAAACCGGCCTGTCTGCTTGACACTCGCTAGGCGAATCAACCGCTTACGCCTCACTTCAGACAGCTAAGCGGTTATGATGGTTACCCAAAAGCCGACATTGTTAGGCGAACCTCGATAGACCGCCGTTGTGACGAAGCCATCGTTCGTGGATCCGACGTCAAAAATCGGTTCTCAGCATCTCCTGCAGGAACAAATAAATCTGCCCGGTTGCGGGCTGGCAGAATTTAGTAGCTAAACCGCCGTAACCTTCTCTACGGATCTCGGTCGAATGCCGCGATGTCAACACCTTCGGACCGCGTCGGCGCCGGGACGCTCATCCCTGCCCCTTTTTCGAAGTTACGTTAAAAAAAATTATGACAGTTAATCCGTTCCCTTTATTGCTACTTCATCCTCGGGCAGTGACCAAATCGTCGAGAAGTCAGGTTTGGTCAGACTTGAAATGAGTTCAAAGCATACGTCACGCAATGCATCATTTAACGTCGGCAAAAAATCATTCGGAGTTCGAATTAGTTTGATTTGATCATGTACTACAATGTTTCGCACATTGTATAGGAAATGGTGCCAAGATCTGCTACCTTCTAATTCTTCGCCGAGGTCTTCTAATAGTTCACGGCAGGCGACAGCCACAGCATCGAAAGCTACTTGATTGACAGTTGGTTGAAGGCAATGCGCAGCTAAGATACTAAGGCGGAATCGGTCAGCAGTGATCGCTGAAAGTTTCTTTTTTAGGCGCCAAGAAGATATATCCATTTCGGACAGAGCTTTTATGCCCCATGCATAAACCTTTTCAATTGAGTATTCGATCAGTTGATATAGCTTCAGAAAACGGCCAACCTCCGACGGGTCAGCGTCAGATTGCCTCAACAGTTGAAAAATAACGTCTATATCTTCATCGATAACCGGAGAAATTGTCGACAAGCTGACAGAAATCGAAAATTTATCCAACGAACAAAAATTACGATCACGCTCGTATCGGTCTAATATAGTGATTTTTTGTGCCAGAAGCATGAGTTTGAACTGCTCAATGCCAATCCCAACGCCCTCCATGTTCCGCAATCCAGCAACAACGATTGAAAGATCATCTGGAAATAATTCATCCGGAAAAATACATTTATCGCGTAATCCATGAAGTGTCGCTTCTGGAGCAAAATTGGCGATGTTGGAAAGGTTGATTAATTTGTGGAAGGCAACACGAGCGTACCTCTTCGGCCAAACCCCATCGATAGCTGCTTCGCCGCGAAAAAAAGTCATTGGAAACACATATCCCAGGCTCTCGTGAGTTCCACGCATCTGCAACTTGGAGATCTGAGCTTCGCCGGAATGGCCGGTTAGACAAAAGGCGAAAAAGTATAGGTCGATATCTCGTAGGTCGATATCAGGTAGCCGATGCATTATCTCAAAAACCGGCTGGGTTTGCGATCTGATCTCCGCAATACACTCGGAAAAGCCGATTTCTAGATGTAGCTCAGTTGCTTCGTCTGCTGACAGGCCGAATGCAGATGGAGTTACGGGCATTAGGCGTACATCATCTCATAATCGGTCTGTGCTTTGAGCCAACACATCGATAGATCGAGATACGTATCGCTACTAGGCAAAAGCAGCGCGCGCATAGCAAACTGAAAATATGCCCGTTGCGCATCACCGATTTTCTTTGCTCTTTGAGCAATCTCATTGAGAATCGTGAGCAGTTGATCGAAGGCGACCGTTGGGTCGCCTGAGAAATTAAGCTCTGGTAGAATCTCGCCAATGTCTTCAAGGCGCGCATACGCGCCGTTTGATACGAGCCTTTTACACTCGGCGCCGAACCCCGACATCGGCTGCGGTCGAGCAAATATGGAGGACACGCTTGCTCCAAATGGTCGGGCAATCACTTCAGCATAATCCTCAGGCTGATAAGTCCATCCGTTAGATAAATTGTCAACACGAGTTATAAGATCATTATACATGAGCAAAAGCACCCGCATGTCGTCCGCATCAGCTTTGTATGAATAGCGCTCCAGGAAATCCATCTCACGCAATTCGCCTACTAGAGCCTGCCGATCGTAAGGCATGGGGGTTCCAGTAGAAAATGCATAGAACATATCAATTATGTCGGTGTATTTATATCGGCCAGTACCTCTCGCACGTTTTTCTTCAACCTCTTTAAGGACTATTATACCATTTGGAAGGTCGCTATTATCGATATAATCATAATATAGAATTTCAAGCTGATGCCTAAAAGACATCGGCGTTTGACCTGTATTTAGCGTAAGCATCCGATATAGAATGCCAGTTTTAGAAAGGCCGACGTAAATTTCAACACGAATAACTTGATTAAAAAAGGTGGGACTTGCCTCACCTTCACGATTTGCCGAAATACCTTCAATTGTTAGCGACCTCTGGAGTCCATCCAGAATCAGAAGTTCATTATCCGCCATCGCGCGTTCGACGATCGCATCGACGGCTTCCCATCCGTCATATGCTGGCCCTGTTTGGATCGCCAGTTGCACGAGATCATCCAATTCCGCCCCGTATCTGTCTGTCACCGCAAGGATGATTGGCGGCATAATGCAGCCATTTAGAAGATCTTTTCGAAGCAAATCGTATGTTTTCCCGGCGCTTTTTACCTTGCGTCGTTGAAATTCGTTTTTGTGGATCACCTTCGGAGCAAACTTCAAGTATTCGCCGATTGTCATCTCGACGCCGATGTTGACGCCCATAATTTTGCGATCGATCAGATGAGAATAAAATTTCACTAACGGCGCCTCCGACTAACCCACCGAGAGTAGCGGGATTTTTTGATGTTTGAAACCCCTCGGCTCAAGCGACAGTAGCGTCCAAAGTAATTATCGAGAAGGCAAGTTGGATGAGACATTCTGAAGCCCCAAATAGGATCACTCCGAATTTGGTTCGATCATCCGCTCCCAGAGACCCGAAAGGCTGCTCCCGTTGCAACCAGCTATTCACAGTTCGATGTGCGAATGTCCGGCTCTGATCGGTAGCAGTCATTTACGTAGCGACTGCGAACGACTGCTTTTCCATTATTTTTCACCGGCAGCCGACCTTCCGGTTCCCCCACAAACCTGCCCAAATCCCAACGACAAGCAAACACAAAAAAAGGCTCTCCCGCATTTGCGGGAGAGCCTTTTTGCACTGCAAAACCCGTAGGGGTCGCTGTTTTAGTTCTTGGTTTTGTCAACCAGACGGGACTTGGCGATCCAAGGCATCATGCCGCGCAGTTTTTCACCAACGGCTTCAATCTGGTGGGCGTCGTTGCGTGCGCGGGTTGCTTTGAAGAACACGTTGCCGGACTTGTTTTCCAGCACGAAGTTGCGCACGAAGGTGCCGTTCTGGATGTCCGTGAGGATGTCCTTCATGGCCTTCTTGCTTTCCGCCGTGATTACGCGCGGGCCGGACACATACTCACCATACTCAGCCGTGTTGGAGATGGAGTAGTTCATGTTGGCAATGCCGCCTTCGTAGATCAGGTCCACGATCAGCTTCATTTCGTGCAGACATTCGAAGTAGGCCATTTCCGGGGCATAGCCACCTTCGACCAGCGTTTCAAAGCCAGCGCGGATCAACTCGACCAGGCCACCGCACAGCACGGCCTGCTCGCCAAACAGATCGGTTTCCACTTCTTCCTTGAAGGAAGTTTCGATCGTGCCTGCACGGCCACCACCAATGGCGGATGCGTAGGACAGGGCGATATCCAGAGCCTTGCCGGACTTGTCCTGTGCAATGGCCACCAGGCAGGGCACGCCGCCGCCACGCTGGTATTCGGAGCGCACGGTATGGCCGGGGCCTTTGGGTGCGATCAGGAACACGTCCAGGTCGGGGCGGGCCTCGATCAGGCGGAAATGGATGGACAGACCGTGGGCGAAGGCAAGGGCCGCACCCTGCTTGAGGTTCTTTTCCAAGGATTCGGTGTACAGCGTGCCCTGGCCTTCATCAGGTGTCAGCACCATGACAACGTCGGCCCAGGCGGCGGCCTTGTCGGGCGTCATAACCGTAAAGCCTGCATTGCGGGCTTTTTCCACCGCCGAGGAGCCTTCACGCAGGCCGATCACAACGTCGGAAACACCGCTGTCCTTCAGGTTGTTGGCATGGGCGTGGCCCTGGCTGCCGTAACCGATAACGGCCACCTTCTTGGACTTGATAAGGTTAACGTCGGCGTCACGATCATAATACACGCGCATAGCCATTATTCTTTTCTCCCTGTTGCCGGGGCTCAGTCCCCGGCGTTGCTGCCTGTCTATACTTCAGAAATTCTGAATTGTCTGCGGCCCACGGCAAATGGAGGCAACCCCGGTGCGAGAAACCTCAACCAGACCGAGTGGGCGCATCAGCTCAATAAAACTGTCCAGCTTGTCTGTGGAGCCGGTCAGTTCAAACACAAAGGAACTGGCGGTCGTATCCACCGCCCGTGCCCGGAACGCCTGTGCAATGCGCAGGGCCTCGGTCCGTGGCTCGCCCGAGGACACCACTTTGACCAGAGCCATTTCCCGCGCGACATAAGGCCCTTCCGCCGTCAGGTTCACCACGCGCGAGACGGGGACAAGCCGCTCCAGCTGCGTTTTGACCTGCCAGATGGAAGACTGCGTACCCGTGGTGACAATGTTCACGCGGGAGGTCTGGCCGTGCTCATCCACCGGAGCCACGGTCAGGCTCTGGATGTTGTAGCCACGCCCGGAGAACAGCTCCACAATACGGGCAAGGGCCCCGCTTTCATTGTCCACCAGAAGGGAAATAACAGCGGAACCGGAAACTTCAACCTGCATACTCATGTTTCTCGCAATCAAGGCAGAAGGGACAAGACTGAACCCAAAAAGGACAAAACCGGCCAGCTAGACCAGCATCTGCCCTTCCTTGCTGATCGTGGCGCTGCTGGCTTCCTGTTCTGGGCCAAGGATCATCTGGTTATGGGCCGCACCAGAGGGGATCATGGGGAAGCAGTTTTCCCCCTCGGCCACACAGATGTCCACCAGCACCGGGCCGTCATGCGCAAGCGCCTGGGCAATGGTGGCGTCAAGCTGGTCCAGCCGGGTTACGCGCAGGCCGGTGGCATGAAAACTTTCCGCCAGCTTTACAAAGTCCGGCAGGGCGTCGGAATAACTTTCCGAATAGCGCGACCCGTGCAGCAGTTCCTGCCACTGGCGGACCATGCCCATGTAGTGGTTGTTGATGATGAAAATCTTAACCGGCAGGCGGTACTGCGCAATGGTCCCCAGTTCCTGAATGTTCATCAAGGTGGACGCCTCGCCCGCAACATCCATGACCAGCGCATCGGGGTGGGCGATCTGCGCGCCCACGGCCGCGGGCAGGCCGTAGCCCATGGTGCCCAGCCCGCCCGATGTCAGCCAGCGGTTGGGCGCATCAAACCGGAAGAACTGTGCTGCCCACATCTGGTGTTGCCCCACCTCGGTGGACACGTAGGTGTCCCGCCCGGTCTGGCGCGCCAGTTCGTAAATACGCTGGATGGCCTGCTGCGGCTTGATAACGGCGTCCGGCGCCTGATCCTGCCCAAAGCGCAGGCAGTCCAGTGCGCGCCAGCCCTCAATCTGCGCCCACCATGCCTCCAGCTCGGCCTTGTGGGCGTAGGCGGGCTGTTTTTCCCATTCCTCGATCATCAGGGCCATGATCTGGCCCACATCGCCCACAAGGCCTTCGTTCACATGCACGATCTTGTTGATCTGGGAGGGATCAATATCGACATGGATCTTAAAGGAGTTGGGGGAGAACGCATCCAGCCGCCCGGTCACCCGGTCATCAAACCGGCTACCAAGGGCGACCAGCACATCGCACGCATGGGTGGCCAGATTGGCCTCATACGTGCCGTGCATGCCCAGCATGCCCAGGAATCGCCTGTCCGTTCCGGGGAACGCACCAAGCCCCATGAGCGTGGACGTTACGGGAAAGCCCGTCAGCGCCACCAGTTTGCGCAGGGTCTCACTCGCCTGCGGGCCGGAATTGATGATCCCGCCACCCGTATAGAACAGCACGCGCTTGCCTGCCTTCATGGCGGCAACGGCCCGGGCAATGGCGGCCCGGTCGGGCTGGGTGGTCATGCGGGTGGTGCGCGGGGTTACCGCCTTGGCATCCACATAGGGGGCATCCCCCACCGTGATGTTCTTTGGCAGGTCGATCAGCACCGGGCCGGGGCGGCCGGAGCGGGCAATGGCAAACGCCTCATGCACGGCCGGAGCCAGGTCCTCGGGCTTGCGCACCAGATAGTTGTACTTGGTCACCGGGCGGGTAATGCCCGTTGTGTCCGCCTCCTGGAAGGCGTCATTGCCGATCAGGGGGGTTGGCACCTGCCCGGACAGGCAGACCAGCGGGATGGAATCCATCATGGCGTCCAAAAGGCCGGTTACGGCGTTGGTCGCACCCGGCCCACTGGTGACCAGCACCACGCCCACCTTGCCGGTGGAGCGGGCATACGCCTCGGCCGCGTGCACGGCCGCCTGCTCGTGGCGCACCAGCACATGGCGGATATGGTCCTGCTTGAACAGCGCATCATAAATGGGAAGAACGGCGCCACCGGGGTAGCCAAAAATAACGTCCACCCCTTGCTCAACCAAAGCGCGCAAAAGAACTTCCGCACCCGGCAGGGTGGTGGTTATCCGAGCGTTCAGTGTGGTCGAGCCAGTTGAGCGTGTCATAGCGTCCTCTCTTCCCGGAATTGGGAGCTGGTCGCCTGTTTAGGACCCGAGTTGGGGTGCGTCAATCCCCTTTAGAATAAAAGAAACGATTTCGTCACGTTTTCTTTCCGAAAATTGCTCAGAACTGGGAAAACAAGCATTAACCATGCAGGTCAGCCCTTCCGCCGTCAGCGGGTGGTGCGCAAACCATGTCGCCTGCCGCTTGGTATAACGCCCCGTCGCGGCAATGGCCCGGCTTGCGGCTTCAGCCTGCGTTATGTCCCCGCGCAGCATGGCGGCCAGTTCGGGCACACCGTGCGCGCGCATGGCGGGCAGCGTGGAGTCCAAGCCCTGTTGTAACAGATGACGCACCTCTTCCACAGCCCCCTGCTCCAGCATGTCGGCAAACCGGGCCTGTATGCGCAGGCGCAGTTCTGGTCGGGGGGGGTGCAGGCGCACAGCCACAAAATGGGCCGGAGCCGGTGGCAGGCCGGGCTGTGCCTGCCACCAGTCCAGTCCATGGCCCGTGGCCTGCCAGACCTCCCACGCCCGCGCCACCCGCTGCGAATCCACGGGTTTGAGCCGCGCGGCCGTTTGCGGGTCCACCGCCATGAGCCGTGCGTGCACACAAGGTGCGCCTTCGGCCTCCACAAGGGCGCGGGCCATGTGCACGACCTCTTCCGAACTTTCGGGGATCTGGGCGAGTCCGTCGGTCAGGGCGCGCATGTACATGCCTGTGCCCCCGCACACTATGGGCAGGCGGCCCATGCTCCATGCCTGCTGCATGGCAGCCAGAGCCTGCTCGCGCCACCATGCAACACTGCCCTTGTGCGCAGCGGGCAACACACCATACAGCCTGTGCGGCACAAGCTGCTCATCCCGCGCGTCTGGCCGGGCGGTCAACACGCGCAGGTCCTTGTAAACCTGCATGGAATCCGCGTTGATGACCACGCCGTTCAACCGCTGGGCCAGAAAGAGCGCAAGCGCCGATTTTCCCGAACAGGTCGGGCCTGCAAGAACAAGTGCGGGAGGCAGGGTATCCCTGTGGCTGGTTGCATGGGCGGGGCGTGGGTGTTCTGCTTGCTTCATGCCCATATTCCTGCCACACACCCAAGTGCCATGACGAGCCTTGTTCTGACCCTTGTTGCCCCCCGCGCGGCAACCACACTCGATACCGCCACCATCTCCCTCGCGCGCGACATTGTGCGCGCCAGTGGCGAGACCGTTGTCCTCTCCCCCGAGGAGGCGGTGGATATTCCATGCCCATCCAGCGCGCAGGACATGCTGCCCCAGTTGCACGCGCAGCTTGGTGGGCAGGTGGACGCCATTATCACCCCGGCCCAGGGACGGCGCAAAAAACTGCTGGTCTCGGACATGGACAGCACCATCGTGGCCAACGAAACGCTGGATGACCTGGCAAGCCTTGCCGGAATAGGGGACAAGGTCGCCGCCATTACCGCGCGCTCCATGAATGGCGAGCTGGACTTTGCCACATCCCTGCGTGAGCGTGTGGCCCTGCTCAAGGGCCTGCCCCTGAGCCTTCTGGAAAAAGCATGGCAGGATGTGCGCCTGAACCCCGGTGCGGTGGAACTGGTGCGCACCATGCGCGCGCATGGGGCCTATACGGCCCTGGTCTCGGGCGGGTTTACCTTTTTTACCGCCCGCGTGGCCGCCCTTTGCGGGTTTGAGGAAAACCACGCCAACACCCTGCTGGCCGATGCGACGGACCACCTGACCGGCGCCCCCGGCCTGCCCATTCTGGGAGCGCAGACCAAGCTGGACCTTCTGGAAAAACTGGCAGGCCACCACAAGCTGGCGGACACGGCAACACTGGCCATTGGCGATGGTGCGAACGACCTGCCCATGCTGCGCCGGGCCGGGCTGGGCGTTGCCTTTTTTGCCAAGCCGGTCGTGCGGCAGGCCATAACGGCGCAGATCAACCAGACCTCTCTGCGCACGGCACTGTTTATGCAGGGTTATCCCGCGTCTGCCTTTGTCAGCGCATAATCCGCACCACCAGAGTTGAGCGCACCTCAAGGACGCAGGCATCATGCAGTTTGATCCAAGAGATATTTCCACCTACCCCATTGCCCGTGTCCTTTGCGTTGCGCTGGGCGCGGGGCTGGTCCTGTACTGCTTCAACTTCTACCTGACCCTGCCGCAGGATACGCCAGAGCACGTCATGCGCCATGTGGCGGCCCTGATTGTGGGCACCATTCTCCTGCTCGGCAGTATCTGGATCTAGGCCCGGACCAGCCCGCACGGCTGTTATTGTGCGTTGCATACCCCTCCCCACCAGGGTAGGGTCAGGCATGACCCATGAAACACACCCCCTTGTCCGCCGCCAGCTCCAGCAGGCCCATGGGCACCTGGCCAAGGTGATCGCCATGCTGGACGCGGGCCGGAGCTGCCCCGACCTGGCCCAGCAGCTTGAAGCCGTGGAAAGCACGATCCGCAAGTCCAAGCGCATGCTGGTGCAGGACCACCTTGAACACTGCATCATAGACGCCATCGCCGCAGGCGAAATGAGCCGCGAGGACGCGCTGCGCGCCTTTGCCACCCTGACCAAATACCTCTAGGGCGCGGCCGCACATGCTGCATGTTCTGCGCCACCGCACGTACCGGCACCTGTTTGGCGCGCAACTGGTCGCCCTGACCGGCACGGGCCTTGCCACCGTGGCCCTTGGCCTGCTGGCCTTTCGCATAGCCGGGCACAATGCGGGGGCGGTGCTGGGCACGGCGCTCGCCATAAAAATGGCGGCCTATGTGGGGGTGGCCCCCCTTGCCGCCGCCTTTGCAAACCACCTGCCCCGCCGCATGCTGCTGGTCCTGCTCGACCTTGTGCGCTGCCTCGTGGCCGCCTGCCTGCCTTTTGTGAACACGGCATGGGAAATTTACGTCCTGATTTTTGTCCTGCAATCCGCGTCCGCTGCGTTCACACCCACATTCCAGGCCACCATCCCCGATATTCTGCCTGACGAGGACGACTATACCGATGCACTCTCCCTCTCCCGCATTGCGTATGACATGGAGAGTGTGCTCAGCCCGCTGCTGGCCGCGGCCCTGTTGGGTGTTATGTCCTTCCATACCCTGTTCGTGGGCACGGCCGTGGGGTTTTTGGGGTCTGCGGCACTTGTTGTTTCGGTGCGCCTGCCCAGCCCCAGAACCCCACCACACCGGGGGGTGTTCGAGCGGACAACCCGTGGCATACGCCTCTACCTTGCAACGCCGCGCCTGCGTGGCCTGCTGGCCATTGACATGGCGGTCGCGGCCGCGGCCTCCATCGTGCTGGTGAACACGGTTGTTTACGTGCAGGCCCGTTTTGGACTGGGCCAGAGTGCCGTGGCCCTCGCCCTGGCCTGTTTTGGGGGCGGGTCCGTGGTTGCGGCCCTGGGGTTGCCACGTGTGCTGGCACGCTGGCCAGAGCGTACCGTCATGCTGGGTGGGGCCAACGTGCTGTGCGTTGGCGCCTGCCTGGCCATATGGGTGCCTGACTATGGCTGGCTGCTGCCATTATGGGCCATGCTGGGGGTTGGCTATTCCATTGCACAAACGCCTGCTGGCCGCCTGCTGCGCCGCTCCGGCGCACCGGAAGACCGGCCAGCCCTGTTTGCCGCCCAGTTTTCACTCTCGCATCTGTGCTGGCTGGTGGCCTACCCGCTGGCCGGGCGCATGGGGGCCAGCTTCGGGCTGCCGGTTGCGGCCCTGGGGCTATGCGTGCTGGCGGTCGTGGCTACGGGGTTGGCCCGGCGCGTCTGGCCCGCGAACAGTTAAAAACCCAGCCTGTTGTGCATTTCGCCTACCAGTTCGGCCGTATCATCAAGCGGGGTCACGTACCATGGCGTGGGCAGGCGGATGGCACTTTCACCCAGCACGCGCACGCGCCCGGCCAGTTCCAGCTCCTCCACAAATTCATTGATCCGGCGCGACTTGCCAGGAAGCGGAAAAACCGTGACCGGCGCACGCCCCGCCACGGATTCGGACATCATGGAGACACTGTCTATGGTGACAAGCAGGTTATCCGCGCAGGCGATCAGCCCGATATAGGGGTTGTCCCCCTCCCCGTCCCAGACAAAGCCGCCCGCGGGTTCTATAATTTCCTTCAGTGCCGCCAGCGCCTGCGGGTCCGTCCGGCGCGAGGCGGTCACGATCAGGCTGCCGCCTTCGTCCTTGCGGGTCTGCACCAGCACATGGGCAAGCCTGCGGGCCTCTGCCTCCCCCAACTGAAAACGTCCGTTGGAGCCACCAACAAACGCCGCCACAAGCGGGCGGGGCAGGTGTGCAAGCCGTGGCTCCCACTCCTGGCGGGCATGGTCCAGCTCCTCCGGTGTCAACCCGTGCAGGGCGGTGCGGCCCAGCAACACGTTGGGACCGGAAATATCGTCATGGCGGCAGGCAATAATCAGATCAAAGCGGGCAAGGGACTGGCGGGGATTCTGAATTTGCACCACCGGGCGGTGGCGTGCGCGCAGGCCAGCCCCAATGGCCCCACCCTTGCCGCCAATGCTGATCACCACGTCCGAGCGCAGCAGGTCCTTGTGGGAGACGAGCACCTGCCCGCCACTACCGCGCAGGCAGGAGCGACCAAGCCAGCGGGGACCCGCAAGCGCCACGCGCGCGACGCGGCTGGGGCACACGGGCTGGAACGTACCGTCCCACCCGGCACGGTGGGCAAGCCCCAGTGCCTGTGAGCGCATGCCAGCAAAATTTTCACCCACCACAAAAGCGTGGGTCGGAGTGGGGGCCAAAACCCCCTCCGGGTCAGCCCCGGTTTGCGCACCTGCATACATTGCGCTCGCCATAACGCGCATTCCTCCGCTACACATCGGCCTTTGCAACCACGCGCCCTGCATGGTCCGCTTTGTCCTTGCAACCGGATCGCCCTTAAAAGCAAGGCACCTTGTACGCATTACAGACCACGAGAAAGGCAACAGTATGTCCGCTAGCTTCCAGGAGACGGGTCTGTCCCCAGCCCTTTGCGCCCACGCACAACAGGCAGGCATGGTACAGCCAACCCCTATCCAGCTGGCCGCCATTCCCGCAGCGCTGGAGGGGCGGGACATCCTGGCCACCGCCCCCACCGGCACGGGCAAGACAGCGGCTTACGCGCTGCCCATGCTGCACAGGCTGCTCAAGGCGCGCAAACCCCGCACGCTGCTGGTCATGGTACCCACGCGTGAACTGGTGCTCCAGACCGCCAAGGTCTTTCACGCATGCATGGGCGAGGGGGACAAGAAACCGGCCGGCGCCAAAGTTCGCCCCCTGCCCGTTATCTGCCTGTTTGGCGGCGCGGACCGGGACGAGCAGGCCACCGACCTGATCCAGACCAGCGGCATCACCCGTATTCTCATTGCAACACCTGGCCGCCTGCTGGACTTTATCGGTACAGGCACGTGCGATCTCTCCGACTGCTTCCAGCTGGTCATGGACGAGTGCGACCGCCTGTTCTCCCATGAGTTTGAGGAGGAAACCCGGACCATCCTCAACTACCTGCCCACACCGCGCCAGACGCTGGCTTTTTCCGCGACCATGCCGCCTGCGTGCAAAGCCATGCTGGCGGGCATTGTGTACAAGCCGCTTGAACTGAGCGTGGAAAAGCCACCCGAGGAACGCCCCGCCATACGCCAGGGGGTCCTGTTTTTGGAAGACGACCAGAAAACCGCCTTCCTCAAGGCCTTTTTTGGCCGCAGCCCCAAAACACGCAGCATTGTTTTTGTGCGCACCAAGGCCGAAGCGGACGTGCTGGCGGCAACGCTCAAAAAGGCGCGGCTGGCCGTGGCTCCCCTGCACGGAGACCTGACACAGGACAAGCGCACCAGCACGGTGGCCAGCTTTGGCTCGGGCCGGCTGTTCATTCTGGTCGCCACCGATGTGGCGGCCCGTGGGCTGGACATTGCCTCGGTCACACAGGTTATCAACTACGATGTGCCCGAACTGCCCGAAACCTACCTGCACCGCATTGGCCGCACCGGCCGCGCGGGGCAGAAAGGCTCCGCGCTGACCCTGTGCTCGGGCGCGGAGCGCAAGCTTTTGCGGCAGG
>CALCDN010000101.1 GCA_937900755.1 uncultured Acetobacter sp.
TTGGAAACCATGACTTTTAACAGATCAGGGTGCAGGGATCGCGATCCCTGCCGGGCCCGGGCAGAGCCCGGATGCTGCCTGCATACGATTGCGGCGCATTTCCTGCGCCGTGGCCTGCCACCGCGCGGGCGATCGTCGGCGCGCGGGCCGTGATCGGTGCGGTGGTCGCCGTTGCGGCGGCGGGGCGGCATCTGCGGCAGTTCGGCGCGTGTGCGCGTGCTCTGCTGGCGCAGTACGTCCTCGATCCAGTCATTGAGGCGCGTGGTCGCGATTTCCGCATTCTCCCGATCGGGATAGGCATCGGGGAAGCGCAGCGCCAGCCAGCGCCATGCCACCAGCCGCTTGTGGCGTTTTTCCGCGCGTTCTAGTTCGCTGCGCTCCGCCCGTTCGGCGGGGGGCAGGCGGCCGGTACCCGGCGGAGGCACGGCATGACCCGCCGCATGGTCGGCGGCCCACCCCACCAGACGCTGTATGCCATTGTCGCGGTCATCGACCGGGCACATCGCATAGACCCAGCGCTGCGCCAGCGTGAGGCCCTCCACCCCTTCGAGAGCGGTTGCAATGGCGAAGGCCTGTTCCATGTTGGCCAGACGGTAATTCGGGTCGTCGCGGCGCAGCACGGCGCGGCGGATGCGCACCAGCACGCCAAACAGGCTGTCGGAGCCGATTTCGGCGGCCACCGCCTGCACGATGTCCGCGTCGGGCTGCACCTGCGGGCGCAGGTCCTCAAGCTGGGCCGGGGGGGCGGCCAGCATCGCATGGATGAAGGACGGGCTGCCCACGCCCTCCAGCACCGAGACGATGCCCTTTTCATGCTTGCCGAAGCGCCCGGCGCGTCCGCCGATCTGCTTGACCTCCTGCGCGTTGAGGTCGCGCGTCTGCGTGCCGTCGAACTTGCGCAGGGCTGCGAAGATCACGCGGCGGATGGTCAGGTTCAGCCCCATGCCGATCGCATCCGTCGCGATCAGGATGTCGGCCTCCCCCCGGTTGAAGCGCTGGGCCTCCGCACGGCGCACTTCGGGGCTCAGCGCGCCATAGACCACGGCCACGCGCTTGCCATGCGCCAGCAGCAGCGCGCGCATGTCCAGCACCTCGCGCCGGGAAAATGCGATCAGTGCGTCATGTGGCTGCAGGTCCTGGATGCGCACCGGCGTGTCGGCGGCGACCAGCGGGCTTTTGCGTTCCAGATGCACCTCGTCCACCGGGTCGCCGCACAGTTCGGCGATGCGCCGGACCATGGGGATGCAGTCCGGCGCGCCAAGGATGAACAGGTGCCGCGCAGGCGCGCCCATGATCGCCGCTGTCCATGCCGCCCCACGGTCGGGATCGGTCAGCATCTGCGCCTCGTCGATGATGGCGACATCGACGGGGTTGTTCAGGGGGCACATCTCCACCGTCGCGGCAAGGTGGCGGCTGCTGGGGACGTCGATGCGTTCCTCCCCCGTGGCAAGGGAGGTGGGCACGCCGCGCGCAGTCAGGGATTCGCGGAATTCGTGCGCCAGCAGCCGCAGCGGCGCGAGCGCCAGCCCGCTTTCGGCCCGTGCGAGCGCGTCGAGCGCGGTATGCGACTTGCCACTGTTGGTCGGGCCGGTCACCAGCGTGATGCGGCGTTTCAGCGCACGCGCGGTGGTGAAATGCGCGGCATAGCGGTCAAGGGCCGCGACCTGCGCGATCACGGCGTTGCCCACGCGCCGGTCGCCCATGTCGGGGGCAAGCGGCGCGGGCGTGCCGCGTTCGGGGCGTTCCTGCCGCCACGCCTGCACCTGCGGGCGCAGGGCGATCAGTTCGGCGGGATCGAACTCCCACCGTTCCTGCCCGTCCTTTTGCGGCACGCGGCGCGCGACCGGCAGGCGGTTTTCGGCGATCCAGCGCAGCGCCTCGCGGTGGGAGCAGCGCAGCAGGCCCGGCACCTCGGCAAAGGGGACAAGCTGTGTCTCCCACTCCCGCAGGCGCAGCACCTCTTCCTTGCGGCGGGCGCGGGCGGTCTGCTCGATCTCCTCGCGCCTGTTGCGGGTGCGGTTGTCGGCGTCCTCCACCTCGCTGGCGAAGGCCTCGGCATCGGGCAGGTCGAACGCGTCTGCTGCCGCCAGTGCAAGCGTGCGCAGTTCGGCCGCCGCCAGTACGCGGCCCGTGCCGTCGAACAGGTCGGTGCGTACGTTTTCCACCGCCGCGCGGGCGCTGTCGCCCTGATCGCGCAGGCGCGCGCGGATCACCGGGCGAAGTGCCGACAGCAGGCGGGCGTCGTCGGGTTCGGGATCGTCAAGCGTGGTGGCGGCACTCTCGGCGTCGGCGCGGGTGATCCAGACCTGTCCCGCCCGGCGGGTCATGTCCATCAGGCGCGACCCCCACGGCTTGCGCCGCAGCGTGCACAGGGCCGTGCGGAACGTGTCCGCGTCGATATGTTCCGCGCCCGGCCGCAGCAGGCGCGCGACGATGCGCTCCAGCTTCTGGCGTTCGCGGGTTTCCACATTCAGGCCGGTGGCCGCGATGGCCGCGTCCATGGCGATCAGGGCAGGCGCCGCACGGGCGGGAAGATCAGATGTCATGCCTGACTATGTGCGTCATCCGTGGCCGCACGACAATGTCCCGAACGCGCCGCATGGCGGTGAATTCGTGCGTCGGCCCATGCCCGAAGGCAGGGGAATCGTCCATTGCATGGCCGCATCCGGGTCGCATCAGACGCAATTCTGCTTCCTTCGCGGCGATTTATGCAGGTTTATGCTGGAATACCACGCGCCAGATGCCTAAACATTCCCGCCTTGGAAAAATTGTCGCCGGACGCATATGTCAGGGGAACCTGTCGCGCGTCCGCGTCAGTCGGGAGAAGAATGACCTTATGTCGGATACGTTGATCACGCCCGCCGCTGATGCTGTCCCGTCCGGACTGGCGCCGGTGGAGGGGCAGCCGGGTGTTTATCACCTTGCCCCGCCGGTCAAGGAATATGGCCACCTGAACGCGGAAACGGTGCTGACGGTCCATCACTGGACCGACCGCCTGTTTTCCTTCACCACGACGCGCGACCCCGCCCTGCGTTTTGAAAACGGGCAGTTCGCGATGATCGGGATCGAGGTCGAGGGAAAGCCGCTGCTGCGTGCCTACAGCATCGCCAGCGCGAATTACGAGGACAACCTCGAATTCCTGTCCATCGCGGTGCCTGACGGTCCGCTGACCTCGCGCCTGCGCCATGTGAAGGTGGGGGACAAGGTCCTGATCGGGCGCAAGCCGGTGGGGACGCTGCTGCTGGACAACCTGCGTCCGGGCCGCAACCTGTATTTCCTGTCCACGGGCACGGGCCTTGCCCCGTTCATGAGCCTGATCAAGGACCCGGAATGCTATGAGCGGTACGAGCATGTGATCCTGAGCCACACGGTCCGTGTCTCGGGCGAGCTGGCCTATTCCAACCATATCCGCCACGAACTGCCGCATCACGAGTTCCTTGGCGAGGACGTGTCGGGCAAGCTGCTGTACTACCCCGCCGTAACCCGCGAGCCGTTCGCCGTGACCGACCGCATCACCAAGCTGGTGGAGACGGGCAAGATCTTCACCGATCTGAATATCCCCGAACTCGACCCCGAGCATGACCGCGTCATGATCTGCGGTTCGCCGGAGATGCTGGCCGATACGGAAAAGATGCTTCAGGACCGTGGCTTTGACGAGGGCAACAACTCCCGTCCCGGCGCCTATGTCGTTGAAAAGGCGTTCGCTGAACGTTGATTGAACGACGGTCGCGACCGTCTCCCCCGTTGCGTGTGGGGGAGGCGGTTGCGGCCTGTCGGATGTGCCGAGGTTGTGCATCCGGCCATAAGAGACTGTTTTTGAACACTCTCTTGATAATAAAAGTTTTTGGGTGCCGCCTTTTGATCGAAAAAGGCGGCGTCTTTCGAAGCTTTTTGAAAAAAGCTTCACCAAAAACTTTTATCTTTCTTGCACGGCCTTTTTTCAGCAGGGTGCAGCACTTCCCATGACATATGATTTTGATCTGTTTGTGATTGGCGCGGGTTCCGGCGGGGTGCGGTGCGCGCGTGTCGCGGCGTCGCACGGGGCGCGGGTCGGTGTGGCCGAAAGCAGCCATTGGGGCGGCACCTGCGTCAATCTTGGCTGCGTGCCGAAAAAGCTGATGGTGCAGGCCAGCGAGTATGGCGCCGATGTGCGCGACAGCCACGGATTCGGATGGGATACGCAGCCGGGGCACCATGACTGGGCCGCGCTGATCGCCGCCAAGGACCGCGAGATTTCGCGCCTGAACGGCATCTATGTCTCCATGCTGGAAAAGGCCGGTGTGCGGCTGTTTACCGGCCATGCCCGGCTGGAGGACGCGCATACCCTGTCCATCGGGCCGTCCGCGCTCGATCCCGACGCCGCCCCGCGGCGCGTTACGGCGCGGCGGATCGTGATCGCGGTGGGCTCGACGCCGTTTGTGCCCGATATTCCCGGCATCGAACATGCCATCACGTCCGATCAGGCATTCCACCTGCCGCAGCGCCCCGAACGGGTGTGCATTGTCGGCGGCGGGTATATCGGGGTGGAATTCGCGGGGATATTCGCGGGGCTCGGCTCCACCGTGGACCTTGTCTACCGTCCGCACCAGCCGCTGCGCGGGTTCGATGCGGACCTGCGTGCCGCCCTGCACGAAGCCATCGACCTGCGCGGCATCCGCCAGCACCGTGGCACCACCCCCACCGCGATCGAACGCCGTGCGGAGGGTGGTCTTGTCGTGACGCTCAACCATGGCGACCCGATCGAGGCGGACTGCGTCTTCTTCGCCACCGGGCGGCGACCCAAGATCGCGCAGCTCGGGCTGGAGGACGTGGGCGTCAAAACGGTCTCGGGCGGGCGGATCGTGGTGGATCGCCACAGCCAGACCTCGGTGGAGGGGATCTATGCCATTGGCGATGTGACCAACCGGCTGAACCTGACGCCGGTCGCGATCGCCGAAGGGCACATCCTTGCCGAACACCTGTTCGCCGACAGCGTGCGTGAATGGTCGTTCGCCACGACGCCCAAGGCCGTGTTCTTCAGCCCGCCCGTCTCCAGCGTGGGCCTGTCGGAGGAGGAAGCCGCCCGCAATGGCGCGCTGGACATCTACCTCAGCCGCTTTCGCCCCATGCGCAACACGCTTGGCGGCAGCCCGCAGCGCACGGTGATGAAGCTGGTGGTGGATCAGGCCAGCCAGAAGGTGCTGGGCGCGCACATGCTGGGCGATGACGCACCGGAAATCATGCAGGGACTGGCGATCGCGGTGACGGCTGGCCTGACGAAGCAGGACTGGGACCGCACGATCGGCCTTCACCCGACCTCGGCCGAGGAATTCGTGACCATGCGCACCCGCACGCGCGAGACGCCGCAGACCCCGGCAGGGTAAGGAAAAGGACAAAAGCGGTCGGGCGTCGCCGTCGATCTTGAACGGCGGCGTCTTTCGAAGCATTTTCGATCAGAAGCTGCGTCAGAAACCTTTGAATGATCTGCCCGGTGGCGCATGGGGGGCCCTTTCAGGCCTCCCGACGGATGCGCAAAGGGGGATCAGCGCGGCGCGACCCAGCCATTGCCGGTGGAATCGCCAAGCTGCCCGTCGCCGTTGATGCCGCTGGCCTGGTAGGACGAGCCAAAGCGCGACAGGTCGGTCCCGGTGACGGAATCACGATGGACATGTTCGGCATGGTCGGGGTCGGGACCATGTTTCAGTTCCATGGACGGCGCGTCCTGGTAACCGGGGGGCAGGTGGCCGCGCTGACCATGGACGGTCATGCGGTCGTCGCTGTTGTCCGATCCCGAATCCTGATCCGACGAGCCCGGGGCGGCGGCGTTGGCGCTGACGCTGAGCAGGCACAGCCCCGCGGCGAGTGCTGTCATGAGTTTTCCACGCGACATGAGCATGGTTCGGTTTCCTTGTGCTTTCGGCCCATTACAATGCCAATTCCCGCCGCGCGGCGTAAGCCACGTGGCAGCAGGCCATCCATGTTGATGTGTCATATGGAACGAACCGGGCGATAATGCGACCGTCAATGATGCATTGCCCCGCGTGATGTGGCGATCGGGCAACGCCATGCGGGACATATAATAACAGCGAATATGCCCCCGGCATAACAAGATGCTTTGCCAGCGGGGGTTTTTTAGACATAAAGGCAACCCCCCGGTGGGCAGGCAGGCGGATGGCAGATCCGCGCCCAGGGGCGGATATCGTTTTGACCAGAGGACACAGGACACGACCCATGAGTGCGACGCACATGAAAAACAGCACCGCGCGGCAGAACTGGACGCCCGGAAGCTGGCGGTCGTTTCCCAGCAGGCAGGTGCCGACCTATCCCGATCCCACGGCCGTGGAGGCGGTGGAGGAACGGCTGCGCCGCTACCCGCCGCTGGTGTTCGCGGGGGAAGCGCGCCGCCTGAAATCCCACCTTGCACAGGCCGCGCGGGGCGAGGCGTTCGTGCTGCAGGGCGGTGCGTGCGCCGAAAGCTTTGGCGAATTCACCGCCGACATCGTGCGCGACACCTTCCGCGTGCTGCTGCAGATGGCGGTCGTGCTGACGTTCGGGGCCAAGGTGCCGGTCATCAAGCTGGGCCGCATGGCGGGACAGTATGCAAAACCGCGTTCGTCCGACACCGAAACGCGTGATGGCGTGACGCTGCCGTCCTATCGCGGGGACAACATCAACGGCGCCGCATTCACCGCCGAATCGCGCATCCCCGACCCGCTGCGCATGGAAACCGGCTATTTCCAGTCGGCGGGCACGATGAACCTGCTGCGCGCGTTCGCCAGTGGCGGCTATGCCAACCTGCATGAGGTGCATCGCTGGAACCTCGGCTTCGTCGAACGTTCCGCCATGGCGCAGCGCTACGGGCAGCTTGCCGAGCGTATTGGCGAAACGCTGGACTTCATGGCGGCGTGTGGCCTGACGACTGCCTCCACCCCCCAGCTTGACGAGACGGAGTTCTATACCTCCCACGAGGCGCTTTTGCTGGGGTATGAGCAGGCGATGACGCGCGTCGATTCGACGTCGGGGGAATGGTACGACTGCTCCGCGCATTTCGTGTGGATCGGTGACCGTACCCGCCAGCCCGATGGCGCGCATGTGGAATTCCTGCGCGGCGTGCGCAACCCCATTGGCATCAAGGTTGGCCCCACCACCAGCGTGGAAGACATCAAGCGCCTGACCACCATTCTCAACCCACGCAACGAGGCAGGGCGCATTACCCTGATCTCACGCATGGGGGCGGAAAAAATCGAGCAGTTCCTGCCCCCGCTCATGCGCGCGGTCAAGGAAACGGGGCAGCCAGTGACGTGGATCAGCGATCCCATGCACGGCAACACCATTTCCACCGGCAGCAAGGTCAAGACCCGCTCGTTCGATGCGGTCATGAAGGAAGTGAAGGGCTTTTTCGCCGTGTGCGCGGCCGAGGGCGTGCCAGCGGGTGGTGTTCACCTGGAAATGACCGGCCAGAACGTGACCGAGTGCGTAGGCGGTGCGCAGCGCCTGACCGAAGCCGACCTTGGCGACCGGTACGAAACCTTCTGCGACCCGCGCCTGAACGCCGAACAGTCTCTTGAACTGGCGTTCCTAATCGCGGAGGAGCTGACCGGCCGCAACTAAAGGCCGCGCCGCTCTTTGCCTGATCACAGAAGCGGGGGGTGGTCTTTACGCCACCCTCCATCACACCCATCATCTGTGCAGTGTATTTGGCAGGAAAGAGCATTTCAGCAATGACGCAATCCCCCACGGATGCCGCGGCCCCCGGCATTGCCGCCGCACAGGCCACCACAGCCCTGACGGATGCCGAAATCCGTGCACGCACGGATTCCTACTTCAACCGCACCCGTCAGATTGTAGGCCATTTCGGGGACTGCGAAGTAACCTATGCCTTTTTCCTGCGCTGCCCCGTTATTTCCGCCCCTGGCATCATGCTGGAATGGCTGAAAAATGTCATGGCCGAGCGCAACAGCGACTATACGGTCAACCTGCTTCACCCCGAGGGGGAATGGGTGGGCGCGGGCGAGCCACTGGTTTACGTGACCGGTTCGTTCCTGCATCTGGCTGACCTGGAAACACTTCTGCTCCAAAAGCTGGGCAGTTCCTGCGTTGCGGCCCTGCGCGCCTACCAGATGGCGCTTTCCCTGCCGCAAACCCGCTTTCTGGCCATGGATGCCCGGCATTGCGCGGGGTATGAAATGCAGGAACTCATGGCCTATGCCGCCTCCATTGGCGGGCGGGCCGCCCAAAAGGACGGGGCCGTGGGCTTTGTTGGCACCGCCAACGATGCGGTCTCCGCCTTTTTTGGCACAACGCATGGCGCGGGCACCATGCCCCATGCCCTTATTGGCTATGCGGGCTCCACCGTGCGGGCGGCCGAAATGTTCCATGAAACATTCCCAAACTCGGACCTTGTGGTGCTGGTGGACTATTTCGGCCAGGAAATAACAGACGCACTGGCCGTGTGCACGCAGTTCGCGGACCTGGCAAAAGCTGGCCGCATTGCCGTACGGCTGGACACGCATGGCGGGCGGTTCATGGAGGGTTTGAACCCGCAGGAATCCTACGCCGTGGTCAACCGCCACGCCCCCGAGGCCCTGCGCCGCTACCGCTCGGACCGGGAACTGCGCTACCTGATTGGCACCGGTGTTTCCGCCGCCTCCATCTGGAAAATGCGCGAGGCACTGGACGGGGCAGGGTTTGACCAGGTGCGGATTATTGCCTCATCAGGGTTTGGCGTCACCAAATGCGCCTGCATGGCCGACGCCCACGCCCCCATAGATGTTGTTGGCACGGGCTCGTTTATTCCTGAAATATGGAACGAAACCTACGCAACAGCCGATATTATTTCGTACAACGGTGTTGAGCGGGTTAAAATCGGGCGCGAATTCCTGTTCGCCTCCGCCCGCAACAAATAAAGACAGCTAGGGAAAATCCATGAACGAAACAGCCCCCCCCCAGGAGCAAGGCTGGAAAGTCCGTATTCTGGACCTGTCCGGCGGTGCCGAGGACAATGTTGTGGAAGACGTTGGCGTTTTTCATGACATGGCCCACGCCAACGCCTTTGCCCGCGCCTATGTGCGTGACAGCGTGGAACGCTGCCGTGTGCCCGGCGCCTCCGCCAAGGATGTGCTGGACACATGGATGAGCTTTGGCGAGGACGCGGTGGTGCTGGATGCGGCGGACATGGACGCAGCCATTGTGGACGCACAGGCCGATGGCTGGCGCTCGGCCAACGAACTGGATGACTTTACCGCAACCCCCGCAACCCCCATGGAGCGCGACTGGCGCATGCTGGACCCCCGCCGCCTGGTGGACGGGGAGGAAATCAGCCTTGAGGATGAGGACGCGGAAACGGACGAGGATGACACCGAACCGTTTGACCCCGGCCTGCACAACCTGCACTAAGCCGCCACCACCCTCGTTTTATGTGTCCTTCATGCTGGTCTTTCCAGCTCATTCACGGCATAAGCCTCTGTTATGAAACTCCGCTTTGCGCCCAGCCCTACCGGCCTTCTCCATGTGGGCAATGCCCGCCTGGCCCTTGCCAACGCCCTGTTTGCCCGCCGCAACAAGGGCAAGTTCCAACTGCGTATTGATGATACGGATACCGCTCGCTCGCGCGAGGAACTGGTAGGCGCCATCCAGCAGGACCTGGAATGGATGGGCATTGCCTGGGACGAAACCTTCCGCCAGACCGAACGGCTGGACCGCTACGCCGCCGCCATTGAAAAACTCAAGGCGTCCGGCCACCTGTACCCCTGCTTTGAAAGCGAGCAGGAACTGGCCGCCAAGCGCGAAACCCAGATTCGCCAGCGTCGCGCCCCGGTGTATGACCGCGCCATGCTGCGCATGACCGAGCAGCAGCGCGCACAGGCCGAGGCCAACGGCAAGGTGCCTTACTGGCGCTTCAAGCTTTCTGGCCGCGTTGTGCGCTGGCGCGACCTTGTCATGGGGGACTGCCAGGTCAAGCTGCCCTCCGTCTCCGACCCGGTTCTGGTCCGCACCGATGGCACGGTACTGTACACGCTGGCCTCGGTCGTGGATGACCTGGAAACAGGGATCAGCCACATTATCCGTGGGGAAGACCACGTGACCAACACCGGTGTGCAGATCGACATTGCCGAGGCCCTGGGCGCACGCCCCGACCACTTCCGCTTTGCCCACCTGCCCCTGCTGCTGGACGAAAACGGCGGCAAGCTCTCCAAACGCTTTGACGCATGCTCCTTGCGTACACTGCGCCAGGACGGAGTGGAGGCACAGGCCCTGATCTCCTACCTTGCCCGGCTTGGCAGTTCGGACGATCCGGCATTGATGCCCTTTGACGCGCTGGCCCAGAGCTACGACCTCTCCCACATCTCGCGCTCGGCCGCCCGGTTTGACACACGCCAGCTACTGGCCATGAACCACCGCCACCTTGCCCAGCTTCCCTTTGCCGCAGTGGCCGAAAGGCTGCCAAAAGGTGCGACCGAGGCCTTCTGGCTGGCCATTCGCAGCAATATCGACCTGCTGTCCGAGGCCAGGCTGTGGCTGAGCGTTGTGGAGGGGGACATTATCCCCCCCGTGCAGGAGGAAGAGGAAACTTTCCTCAAGGAATCCGCATCCCTGCTCCCGCCCGAACCGTGGGACGAAGGAACGTGGAAAACCTGGACGGCCGCCATCAAGGACAGGACAGGCCGGAGCGGGAAGGCCCTGTTTCACCCGTTGCGCGTGGCCCTGACGGGGGAGGAACATGGCCCCGAACTGCGCGACCTGCTCCCCCTTATTGGCCGCGAACGCGCGCTGGCCCGCCTGCTGCCATCCCACGTCTGAGCCACAACAGGGTGCGCGAACCGGCCGTGGCGGCAATATGCGCGCCATCCGGTTCGGCCCGCATGGCGGCCTGTGGCCCAGCTTTTGGTGTCTATCCGCTAACATGACTTGACCCGGCGCGTTCTCCCCTTTCAATAGGGGTTTGCTCCGTCTTGTTCTGTCAGTCTGGATTTTGTATGCGCCCTGTTCTGCACCGCCGTACATTTGGCCTGGGTCTGGGCATGCTCTTGGCGGCCCCCACCGCCGGACGCGCAACCGGCCTGCCCGACCTGATGGACCGCCCACCCCCTGAACTGGAGGAACTGAAGTGGCACCCCCCGCTCAGGGAGGCCATTCAGGCGCTGATAAACGCGCACGGCCAGTATTCCGAAACCTATAACACCAGCAGTCCCCCCTATGTGGTCATGGACTGGAACAATACGGCCATCGTGGGCGATGTGCAGCAAACGCTGTTTATGTTCATGCTCGAACACTTCTGTTTTCTTATGCCTGCCCAGAAGTTTCGCAAGCTGATCCATGTTCACGCCGCCAGCCACCCCCTGCCCGCACCATTTGCAAACATGGCAGGCCAGCCGGTTGTTTTTTCCGACCTTGTGGACGATATCGTGGAGGACTACAGCGCGCTGGCCGCCCGCTATGGCCACCTGCCCCACCCCATTGCGCGCGAAGAACTGCAAGACAACCCGGCCAAGCTGGCGTTCAGGGCGCGCATGGCGTTCTGCCATCAGGCGGTGGCCGCACTGCATGGCCCCGATGCCGCCCAGCAATGGATGATCCGCCTGGTGGCCGAACAGACCCAGACCGATGTCATCGCCCTGAGCCGGGCAGCCAATGAATGGTGCCTTGGCGCCTCCATCACCAACCAGACGTGGCTCTGCCCACCCTCCCGCCCCGGCAAGGCCGGTCCGGTGCAGGCACAAATTACCCAGATGCTGCGGCTTACGCCGGAAATGGGCAACCTGCTCCAGATTTTGCAAGAACATGGCATAGACCCCATTATCTGCTCCTCGGCGCTGGAGGACCTGATAGCCCTGTTCGCCACATCCGCCGAATATGGGTACAATCTCCGGCACGAGCACGTTTTTGGCGCACGCCTGATGGAACGCAAGGGGGTGATGGAACCCACCGAGCCCCCCCACTATCCCTTCCCGGCCGGTGCGGGCAAAACCGAGTTGATCCGTGTCCACTTTGAACAGAAAAGAAAGCAGCCCCCCCTCATGATCTTTGCCGGGGAGGACAGCACGGCGGACCTGCTCGGGGCTTTCTCCACCACACCCCTATGCTGCCTGATAAACCGCAAGCAATCCGACGCCATGCAGGTTTTCCTGCGCGAGGCCGCACAGCCCGCCAGCGCAGGCACCCCCCGCAGGCTCTACCTGCAGGGCCGTGATGAGAACACGGGAGAATGGCGGCCCCATGCCACAAGCCTGCTCCTTGGCAGCACCACGCCAAGCCTGCCCACGTAAAAACCCTGCTTACAAGGACCAGACCTTGCGGGCCTTCCAGCGGTTGAGCAGCAGGGAGTTACTGACAACCGAGACGGAACTCATGGCCATGGCCGCCCCGGCAAAGACCGGGTCCAACAGGCCAAACGCCGCCAGTGGCAAACCCAGTATGTTGTAGATAAACGCAAAAAACAGGTTCTGCCGAATTTTGGCAACCGTTGCGCGCGAGAGGGAGAGCGCATCGACCAGGGCCGTCAACTGGCTGCGCACAAGCACCACATCCGCAGTTTCGAGCGCTATATCCGCCCCTGCTCCAATGGCAAAGCTGACATCGGCCAAAGCCAGGGCCGGGGCATCGTTTATGCCGTCCCCCACCATGCCCACGCAGTGCTGCCCATTGGCCCGGAGCCGGGCGATCTGGGTGGCCTTGCCATCTGGCAGGACTCCGGCCACGACCTCGTCTATGCCAACCTGCCGCGCCACGGCCTGGGCGGCGCGCTCGTTATCCCCACTGAGCATGACCACGCGCAGCCCCTCGCTGCGCAAGGCGGCAATGGCAAGCTGGGCCTCCGGGCGCACCTGATCGGCCAGCCCAAAATAGGCCACCACGCTCCCCCCGCGCGCCAGCGCCACAATGCTCTGCCCGCGTGCCTGCCAGCCATCGGTCAATGCGCTGTCTATCTGGCAGCCAAGCTGGCGCATGTAGGCAAGGGAACCAAGGTACACGTCATCCGCGCCCGCGCGGGCCTGGACCCCTTGCCCCGGTATGGCTCTGAAGGCGGATATGGCGGCAGGGGCTGCCTCGCGTGCCGTGGCATAGGCCACGACGGCGCGGGCCAGAGGGTGCTCGGAATTCTGCTCCAGCGCACGCGCCAGCCCCAGAACCCCCTGCTCCTCCACACCGGGGGCGAGTTGCGCCTGCACAACACCGGGTTGGCCCATGGTGAGCGTACCGGTTTTATCCGTGACCAGAATATCCATTTTACGCGCCTGTTCCAGCGCATCCGCGTTACGGAACAAAATACCCGCCTGCGCGCCAAGGCCCGTGCCAACCATAATGGCCGTGGGCGTTGCCAGCCCCAATGAACAGGGGCAGGCAATAACCAGAACAGACACCGCATTGACCAGGCTGGCCCCAAAATCGCCCGTAATGGCCCAGCCAAGGCCCAGGGCCAGCACGGCCAGCCCCAGCACACAGGGCACAAACACCGCCGCCACACGGTCCGCCAGGCGTTGCACGCTGGCCTTGCTGCCCTGTGCCTGCTCCACCATGCGCACAATGCCCGACAACACGGTTTGCGCGCCCACCCTGGTGGCCTGCACACGCAAGGCTCCGGTCTGGTTGAGTGTCCCCGCGAACACCCGCGCACCCGTGGTTTTGGCAACAGGCGCGCTCTCCCCCGTTAACATGGCCTCATCCAGGTCGGAGCGACCATCGAGCACCAGCCCGTCCACGGCCACACTCTCGCCCGGGCGGACCATGAACACGGCACCAGGCACAAGCTGCTCCACCGGCTGCTCCACCCACTGGCCATTATGCTCCACATGCGCGGTGCGGGGTTGCAGGTGCAAAAGGCTCTGCATGCCCGCACTCGCGCGGGCCTTGGCGCGGGCCTCCAGCAACCGCCCGAGCAGGACAAGGGTCGTAACCAGCGCGCCGGTTTCAAAATAAACAGGCTGGTCAAGGCCGCAAACCGCCACAACGGTGCTGAACACAAAGGCAATGCCCGTCCCCATGACCACCAGCACATCCATATTGGCAGCCCCACCGCGCAACGCGTGCAAGGCGCCCCCATACATGGCCCGGCCACACCAGAACTGCACAACACCCGCCAGCACAAACTGGCACCACAACGGCAGCATGCTGGCGGCATGGAACCCCGCCAGCATGCCCAGCATCTGCCCCAAAAAGGGCAGGCTCAGGAGTGCGGCAAGCACAAAGTTCCGCCATTCCCCCTGCCATGCGGCCTTGTGCTGCGCAGCTTGCGCGTCCGGGTCCTGCTGGCTGTACGGGCTTGCGCCATAACCCGCCTTTTCCACACTTGCTATCAGGGCCTGCGCATCCACCACACCGGGCACGAAGCTGACATGCGCGCGCTCGCTCGCCAGATTGACCGAGGCCTGAACGGATGGCAGGGCATTGAGCACTTTTTCCACCCGGCTGACGCAGGACGCGCATGTCAGCCCGGTCAGGGCCAGGTCAACACTGGTGGTTTCGGGCACAAAACCCGCGCCACGCACGGCGGCAAGCACCTGTGGCACCTGAGCCTGCGGGTCCTCCAGCGTGACCTGCGCCCTTGCCGTGGCAAAATTAACCGCTGCCTGCACACCCGGCTGGCGGTTGAGCACTTTTTCCAACCGGGCGGCGCAACTGGCGCAGGTCATGCCCGCCACGGAAAAACTGACAATCTGGCTCATGCTCTCTGGTACTCCATGCCCGCGGCCACACACCGGGCGGAACAGGCCAACGCACAGGGGTGAACGGCGTGTAACCCGCGCCCATTCTTCTTGCCATACATGCCCCCTAGGGGTATATTTAAAAAATGCGTCGCCTTTCTCTCTTCCGCCAGATGGTTCTGGGTTGCCTGCTCATGCTGGCCGCCACATCCGGCCTTTGGGCGCTGTACAGTCCCGCGCAGGCGGCGCAGACCACCATGGTCCATGCCGCCATGGCCATGGACATGCCCCCGACCATGCACGCAGCCCCAGGGGCACAGGCGGGAACAACGCTCCCGCACCACCACGGCGCAACAGCCGTTGGCTGCCCCTCCACCACGGCTGCCGCACACCACCTTATGCACCACCACGGCGCATGCTGCATGACGGGGAACCCCCTGTCTGTTGTGGGCACATCGGTTGGCGTGCTGCCCGTGGGCTTTTTG
>CALCDN010000102.1 GCA_937900755.1 uncultured Acetobacter sp.
CTGGTGGTCGCGGCTGATGACGGCGTGATGCCGCAGACGATCGAGGCCATCAAGCACGCCAAGGCGGCCAATGTGCCCATGATCATTGCCATCAACAAGATGGACAAGCCGGGTGCCAAGCCCGAGCGCGTGCGCCAGGACCTGCTGCAGCACGAGATCGTGGTCGAATCCATGGGTGGGGACGTGATGGACATCGAAGTGTCCGCACGCCAGCGCACCGGGCTGGACAAGCTTGAGGAAGGTATTCTGCTTCAGGCGGAAATCCTGGAGCTTCAGGCCAACCCCGAACGTGCCGCCGAAGGTGCCGTCATTGAAAGCCGTCTGGACCGTGGTCGCGGTTCGGTTGCTTCGGTGCTGGTGCAGAAGGGTACGCTGCGCAAGGGTGACATTGTGGTCGCCGGTGCCGAGTGGGGCCGTGTGCGTGCTCTGGTGGACGACCGTGGTCGTCTGGTGGAGGTCGCTGGTCCGTCCATGCCGGTGGAAATTCTGGGTCTGTCCGGGGTTCCTGCTGCTGGCGCGCCGTTTGTGGTCGTGGAAAACGAAAACCGTGCCCGTGAAATTTCCGAGTTCCGTCAGCGCAAGCTGAAGGAGCACCAGGTTGCAGGCCAGGTTGCCGCTCGCGGCACGCTGGACCAGATGCTGGCCCGTATTCAGGCCGGTGTGCAAAAGGAAGTGTCCGTCCTTATCAAGGCGGACGTGCAGGGCTCGGCCGAAGCGCTCCAGACCACCGTGCTCAAGCTGGCCAATGAGGAAGTGGGCGTGCGCGTTCTGAACGCCTCTGTCGGCCAGATCACGGAAAGTGACGTGCAGCTCGCCAAGGCGTCGGACGCGGTGATTATCGCCTTCAACGTGCGTGCAACCTCCCAGGCGCGGCTTCTGGCCCAGCGTGAAGGGGTGGACATCCACTACTACTCCATCATCTACCAGGTGGCGGATGACGTGGAACTGCTCGTACGTGGCAAGATGGCGCCCAAGCATCGTGAAAAGTTCCTAGGCTACGCCGAAATCCGCAAGGTTTTCGAAATCAGCAAGGTTGGTAAGGTCGCCGGTTGCTTTGTGACCGATGGTGTTGTCAAGCGTGGCTGTGGCGTGCGTCTGCTGCGTGATGGCGTGGTGATCCATGAAGGTGATCTGAGCCAGCTCAAGCGCTTCAAGGACGACCAGAAGGAAGTGACCAAGGGTTATGAATGTGGTCTTTCCTTTGCCGGCTACAACGATCTGCGCGAAGGCGATGTGGTGGAATGCTTTGAAAGCGAGTTAATTCCAGCATGAGTCGTCGCCCAGGATCAGGCAGTAAAACAGGGGGACCGGCGGACTACATCGCCGGTCTTTCCTCATCTGGCCCATCGCAGCGGCAGTTGCGGGTAGGGGAGGAAGTGCGCCGCGTTCTGGCCGAACTGTTCGCGCGCACCACATTCCGTGACCCCGACCTGTCCGATGTCGCCATTACAGTGACCGAAGTGCGGCTGGCACCCGACTTCAAGCATGCCACGGTGTTTGTGACCCGACTGGGGCGGAGCGATGTGGCAACACTTCTGCCCGGTCTCAAGCGGGTTGCTCCGTGGCTGCGGACACAGCTTGCCCATAAACTGACCGTGCGCACGGTGCCCGAGCTGCATTTTCAGCCCGATACGGCGCTGGATACGGCCATGCATGTGGACTCGCTCCTGCGCCTGCCCGAAGTCCAGCGTGACCTTGGCAGTGCGGAAAAAAACCACCCCGACGAAGACTGAGTGCGTCTGGTAGTGCAGGGCCTGCACTGTTTCTGACGTTTTGAAAAACCTGTCCGGGGGGAACTCCGGGCAGGTTTTCTGTTTTCTGGCCCTACCCGCCCGCCAGCCCTTTTTCCTGCTGGACAATGGGGCGAATGGCAAAATTGCTTTGAATTCGAACAACTCCGGGCAGGCGGGAGAGTTCCTCCTTGTGGATGCGTTCGTAATCCTGCATGTCGCGCGCTTCCACCCGGAGCAGGTAGTCAGCGTCTCCCGTCATCAGGTAACATTCCTTGACATCGGGACACTCGCGTATGCGGCTTTCAAAGCGGCGCAAACATTCCTCGGTCTGGCGCTCCAGTGTGATCTGCACAATAACCGTGGCGACCGGGGGTGCGTCGCGGCGGGCGATAATAGCCTGATACCCGCGTATAACCCCTTCTTTTTCCAGAGTTTTAACCCGCCGCAGACAGGCCGAGGGCGAAAGCCCGATGCGACTTGCAAGCTCCGCGTTGCTCAGGCGGCCATTGTGGCGCAGAAGGCGGAGAATGGCATCGTTCAGGCGGTCTGGCATAATCTGCCTTTTGTAGTGTTCTGGCGCACGATCATGCCAAAATAAAAAGAATCCGCCACAACCATGCACCACAATGGCAGGATATGCCATAAAGAGTGCGGTAAAATTCTGAGACCGGAACAGAAGCGGATATTCGCCGTGACCCACGCCCCCACCCCCGTCCATGCAGGCTGGCCCGCATCCCGTGCCGGAGCGGTTTTGACCGTTGATCTGGATGCGGTGGTCCATAACTATCATCTGCTCAAGGCGCGTGCGCCCAAGGCCGTATGTGCCGCGGTGGTCAAGGCCGATGCCTACGGGCTGGGGGCGGCGCAGGTGGCTCCCGTGCTGGCGGGGGCCGGGGTTGCGGAGTTTTTTGTCGCTCATGTGGACGAGGGGCTGGCCCTGCGCCCGCATGTGGGCGCGTGCGCGGGCATTACCGTGCTGCACGGCCCCCGGCCGGATGCGGTGGAGGCCTGCCTGGCCCACGGCCTGCGCCCGGTGCTGAACAGTCTGGAGCAGATTGGCTGGGTCCGCGCCGTGGCGTGCGCGCGGCAGCGGCGCGTAGGCGTTGTGCTGCAACTGGATACCGGAATGTCGCGCTTTGGCCTGTCCGTGCAGGACGTGCGCCAGATTGCCGCGGATCCCGCACTGCTGGACGGACTGGATGTGCAACTGGTCATGAGCCATCTGGCCTGCGCGGATGAGCCGGAAAACCCCGCCAATGCGGAGCAGGCCGCCCGGCTGAAGGCGTATGCGGCCCTGCTGCCGGTGCGGGCCCCCCTGAGCCTTGCGGCCTCATCGGGTGTGTTTTTGGGGGCGGAATATCATTTCAACCTCGTGCGCCCCGGTGCCGCCCTGTATGGCGTGGCCCCGCACCCGCATGTGCCCAACCCCTTGCGTGCGGTCGTGGGGTTGAAGGCCCATGTGTTGCAGACCCGCACCCTGGCCAAGGGCGAGCGCGTTGGCTACGGGCTGACGTGGCGGGCCGGGGGGCCGTGCCGCGTGGCCACCATTGCCGTGGGCTACGCAGATGGGTTTGTACGCGCCCGCGATAAGGGTTTTGCGTGGTTCGGGGGGCATAAACTGCCCATACTGGGCCGTATTTCCATGGATTCCATGACCGTGGACATTTCCGCCATACCCGAAGGCCAGCTTGAGGCGGATGGCATGGTGGAGCTTTTGAACGCCACCTACGGCGTGGACCATGTGGCCGCGGCCGAAGGCACGATTGGCTACGAAGTGCTGACGTCACTGGGGCATCGTTACCACCGCACATATGTGCATGCTGCCTGAAGGGCAGAACAGCAGGGAAGAGTAAGATCATGAAGGTTCTTGTTCTGGGCAGTGGCGTTGTGGGGGTGACAACCGCCTGGTATCTGGCGCAGGCGGGGCATGAGGTCACTGTGCTTGACCGCCAGCCCGGTGCGGGGCTGGAAACCAGCTTTGCCAATGCGGGGCAGGTTTCGCCCGGTTATTCAGCCCCCTGGGCCGGGCCGGGTATTCCGCTCAAGGCGGTTAAATGGCTGTTCATGAAATACAGCCCCTTTGTGTTCTGGCCCATGCCCGACCCGCATTTGTGGACATGGCTGGTGCAGATGCTGGAAAACTGCAACACCCCCGCCTATGACCGCAACAAGGGCCGCATGGTGCGGCTGGCCGAATACAGCCGCGACGTCATGTGCGACCTGCGCGCCCAAAGCGGCATAGAGTATGATGACCGGCAGCAGGGCACCTTGCAGGTCTTTCGGACCCAAAAGCAGATGGACGGCATTGCGCGCGACATTGCCGTGCTCAAGCAGTACAACGTACCCTATGAGGAATTGAGCACTGCGCAATGCGTGCAGGCCGAGCCGGGGCTTGGGGCGTCGGCTGGCAAAATTGTGGGGGGCCTGCGCCTGCCGGGGGATGAGAC
>CALCDN010000103.1 GCA_937900755.1 uncultured Acetobacter sp.
GACCCAAACACCCGTTATCCTGCTCTCACCGGCCTGCGCGAGTTTTGACCAGTATGCCGGGTTTGAGGCGCGTGGGCAGCATTTTCAGGCATTGGCCCACGCGGTGCATGCGCAACAGATGAGCAGAGCGGGGCAGTAGGACAAGCATGGCCGGTTATTCCCGCACTGATGATTCGCCTTTTGGCCGCTGGTGGCGGAATGTGGACCGGACAACGCTGGTCTGCACCTTCATCCTGATCGGCTTTGGCTATATTCTCATGCTCGCGGCCAGTCCGGCGGTGGCCGTGCGTATTGGCGCATCGCGCAATATGTTCATTTTCAAGCAGGTCATGTTCCTCAGTGTCGCCGGGCTGATCGTGACCGGGGTTTCCATGCTTTCACGCCGGACGGTGCTCCGGCTTTCAATCATCGGGGGGGCGCTCATGCTGGGGGCGACCATGCTCACCCTTGTGCATGGGATAGAAATCAAGGGTGCGCGGCGCTGGATTGCGCTGCCGCTCATGTCGCTCCAGCCCTCGGAATTTCTCAAGCCCTGCTTTGCCGTGGTTACGGGCTGGCTGCTGACCGAGCGCCGCATTTCGCACTATTTTCCGGGCATGCTCATAGCCTTCGGGCTGTATGGGCTTATTCTGCTGCTGCTCAAGTCCCAGCCCGACATTGGCATGCTTACGGTCATTACCGCCGTTTTTCTGGTCCAGTTATTTGTGGACGGGCTGAACCTTGTTCTTGTCGGTTTTGGCTTTGCCTGCATGGTGGCGGCAGGGGTGGCCGCGTTTTTTATTTTCCCGCATGTGCGCTCCCGCGTGGAGCGGTTCATGCACCCCAATGTGGGCGACCACTACCAGATTGACACGGCCCTGCGCGCCTTTGGCAATGGCGGGCTGATGGGCCGTGGCCCTGGCGAGGGCCGGGTCAAGGACCTGCTGCCCGATGCCCATGCGGACTTTGTGTTCGCCGTGGCGGGGGAGGAGTACGGGCTTGTGGTCTGCCTGCTGATTATCTGCATTTTTGCCGCCATTGTGGTGCGGACCCTGCTGCGCCTGATCCGCGAGGATGACCCGTTTGTAGTGATCGCCACCACCGGCCTGCTCACGGGCTTTGGGTTGCAGGCATTTGTCAACATGGCTTCGACCTTGCATCTTATCCCCACCAAGGGCATGACGCTGCCATTCATTTCCTACGGGGGGTCCTCAGCCATGTCTGTTGCCCTGGCCATTGGCATGGTGCTGGCCCTGACACGGCAGCAGCCGGGGGGCCTGCGCCCTGGCAGCGGCTTTATTACCACTCTCAGACACTGGCGGTCCGTATGAAGTCCCGTACTATTGTGATCGCGGCGGGGGGCACGGGTGGCCATTTTTTCCCCGCCGAAGCCCTGGCCGCAGCCCTGGTCGCACGTGGCCACCACATTGTGCTGATGACAGACGCCCGTGCAGGCAAGCGCTCCAGTGGTGTGTTCGCCAATGCCCCCCAGTTTGTGCTGCGTGGCGCGGGTGTGGCCGGGCGTGGCCCCATACGCGCCCTGCGCGCGGGGGTTACCCTGCTGGCCAGCGCATGGAAGGCCCGCACCATCTTGCACACCATACGCCCCGATGCCGTGGTCGGCTTTGGGGGCTACCCCTCCATTCCGCCACTGCTGGGGGCCCGCCTGCTGGGGCGCAAGCACCCCGCCCTGATCATTCATGAAGGCAACGCCGTGCTGGGCAAGGCCAATGCCGTGCTCTCCCGCTTTGCCGATGTGATCGCCACCTCCTTTCCCACCGTTGCCAAGCTGCCCATGGGGGCCAGAACCGTGCTGACCGGCATGCCCGTGCGCCCCGCCATTGCCGCCCTTGCGGGGGAGGACTGGCCCACTCCGCAGGAGGGCATTACCCTTCTGGTCTGGGGTGGCTCCCTGGGGGCGCGCATTTTTTCGCAGGTGGTGCCCGCAGCCATTGCCCGCCTGCCCGCGGCCCTGCGCGCGCGCATGACCATTACCCAGCAGGCCCGCGCGGATGATGTGGACATGGTGCGCAAGGCCTATGCCGACATCGGCGTAAAAGCCCGTGTGGAAGCGTTCCTGACCGATGTGCCCGAACTCTTGCGCACGGCCCATCTGGTAATCGGGCGCGCCGGGGGCTCTTCTGTTGCGGAAATCACCACCGCCGGGCGGCCCTCCGTGCTGGTGCCCCTGCCCATTGCCGCCTCCGATGAACAGACCGAAAACGCCCGCGCCATAACCGACGTGGGTGCTGGCTGGATGATCCGCCAGCCCGACTTTACCGCGCAGGCGCTTGCAACGCGCCTGCAAGACCTTTTCACCACCCCGGACGACCTGGCCCGCGCGGCTGCTGCCGCCGCGCTGCTGGCCCGCCCGGATGCCGCCCTCCGTCTGGCTGATATAGTAGAAGAATGCCTCCAACTTTCTCCTTCACCCGCCCATCCGCCCTCACTCGAGACGGAGACACGCACATGAGAGCCCTGCCCCTTTCCATCGGCACCATCCATTTTGTCGGCATTGGCGGCATTGGCATGTCCGGCATTGCGGAGGTGCTGCGCCTTCTGGGCTACTCCGTGCAGGGGTCCGACATAGCCGAAAACGCCAATGTCAAACGCCTGCGGGCCGCGGGTATTCCCGTAACCATCGGGCATGACGCGGCCAATCTGGGCAATGCGCAGGTTGTGGTTATTTCCACCGCCGTCAAGCGTGACAACCCCGAGGTTGTGGCCGCCCGCGCCAAGCTGATCCCCGTTGTGCGCCGGGCGGAAATGCTGGCCGAACTCATGCGCCTGCGCTGGGCGGTGGCCATTGGCGGCACGCACGGCAAAACCACCACCACCAGCCTTGTGGCCGCAGTACTCGAAGCGGCCAAGCTGGACCCCACCGTCATCAATGGCGGCATCATCGAAGCCTACGGCACCAATACCCGCATGG
>CALCDN010000104.1 GCA_937900755.1 uncultured Acetobacter sp.
CGCCCGCGCCACGCAAAATGAACGAAAACACGAAGCATTCCGCCCATAAGCGCGCGAACGGCTTGCATCTATTGGGGTTGGGCGGCATGTTCCGGGCAGCAAAACTGCAAGCGATCAGGTGAGAATGTATTACAGCCGCCTCAAACTGGCCTCGGTACTGGGCGTATGCCTTTTAGGCCTGCTGCTGTGCCTGCCCAACGGCATGCGCAAGCCGCTCCCTTCCATACCATGGCGACAGATCCACCTTGGACTGGATCTGCGGGGTGGTTCCTACCTGCTTATGCAGGTGGACCTGCAAAGCCTGACCCATGACAGGTTGCAAACCCTGTCCGAAACCACGCGCGATGCGTTGCTGGGTGCCCATCTTGGCTACCAGAACATTACGGTGGATGTGGGCAAGGGCGCCATTTCGTTCATGCCGCGCGCAGCCTCCGAAGCCGACGCGGACGTGGCCGCACTCAACGCCCTGCCCCGCTCGGTGGCGAACGAGTTCAGCGTCAGCAAACGTGAGGATGGCAGCATTGCCCTTGTGCTGGCCCCCGAGTCCATCCGCACCCGTGCGCGTGAGGCTGTAACCCAGTCGATCGAGATCGTGCGCCGCCGTATTGACGGCACAGGTGCCGTGGACCCCGAAATTACCCGCCAGGGTGATGACCGCATTGTGGTGGAACTGCCCGGGATCAGTGACCCGGAGCGGATCAAAGCGCTGCTGGGCACCACCGCCAAAATGAGCTTTCATCTGGTGGACGCCAACCCGCTGCACGCCACCTACCCGCCACAGGGTGTGAGCCTTTTGCAAATGGCCGACCCGGTGGAGGGTGGCCCCCTGCCGGTTTTTGACCATGTGGATGTGGACGGCTCCGACCTGACCAATGCCGGGGCGGTTATTGACCAGCAGAGCGGCAAATGGGCGGTCAGCTTCTCATTCGATTCGATTGGCACCCACGCCTTTGCTGCCGTCACGCAGGCCAATGTGGGTAAGCGATTCGCCATTGTGCTGGACAACAAGATTATTGAAGCCCCCGTGATCATGAGCCCCATAACCGGGGGCAATGGCCAGATTACCGGCGGGTTTGACGCCCAGAAGGCAACAGACCTTTCCCTTATGCTCCGTGCGGGCGCGCTGCCCGCGCCCCTGAGCGTAATCGAACAGCGCTCCATTGGCCCATCCCTTGGCGCGGATTCCATTCGCGCGGGCATGATAAGCCTTGGCGTCGGGTTCATTATGGTCGTGGCCTTTATGGTGCTGTTCTACGGCCGCTTTGGCTGGTACGCGGACTTTGCCCTGCTGGCCAACCTTGTGCTCATGGTGGCCATTCTCTCGCTCTTTGAGGCAACACTCACCCTGCCGGGCATGGCGGGCATGCTGCTCACACTGGGCATGGCGGTGGATGCCAACATTCTGATCAACGAACGCATCCGCGAGGAAATTGCGCGTGGGCGTACCCCACTGGCCGCCATGCAGACAGGGTTTGAAAAAGCGACCTCCACCATTATCGACAGTAACGCCACGGCCCTGCTGGCCCATGTGATGCTGTTTGTTTTTGGCACAGGTCCGGTCCGTGGGTTCGCGCTCACCATCACCATTGGCATTGTGACCACCCTGTTCACCACCCTGCTGCTCTCCCGCATGCTCATGGCCCGCTGGTACGCGCGTACGCGCCCCACCAGCCTGCCTGTTTGAAGAAACGAGGCGCTACTTATGTTCGGACGTCCTCTTCTGCGTTTTGTCCGCAAGGATACGCACATCAACTTCATGCGCGGCCGCTACATGGGGCTGATCGTCTCGGCCGTGCTCTCGATTGCATCCCTTGTCCTGTTCTTCCATCCCGGCCTTACGCTGGGGCTGGACTTTCGGGGCGGGATTGTGGTGGAAGCCCAGACCCCCGGCCCGGCGGACTTTGCCAAAATCCGCGCAGCTCTGGCCGAGCATGGCGTGCAGCATGCATCCTTCCAGTCCTTTGGCGCGGCCAATGATGTTCTGATCCGCCTGGACGCGGGCTCGGAGCAGGATACGCAGGCCATTGTGGACAAAGTGCGCCACACCGTGGCCGAAGCCCTGCCCGGCACCACCATTTTGCGGGCCGATGCGGTGGGGGCCTCGGTCTCGGCCGAACTGTTCCGCAACGGCATGCTGGCGCTGGCCCTCAGCCTTGCCATGATTCTGGGCTACATCTGGTTCCGGTTTGAGTGGGAATTCGCCCTGAGTGCTGTCATCACCCTTGTGCTCGACCTGACCAAGACGGTGGGCTTCCTGGTCCTGACCGGCTTTGAGTTCGACCTGGTCATGGTGGCCGCCATTCTGACCATCCTGGGCTACTCCACCAACGACAAGGTCGTGGTGTATGACCGCGTGCGCGAAAACCTGCGCAAATACCGCACCATGCCGCTCATTGACCTGATCAACCTCTCGATCAACGAAACGCTCAACCGCACGCTGGGCACATCCTCCACGGTCTTTCTGGCGTCCCTGCCGCTGGCTTTGTGGGGTGGGGCCACCCTGTCGGGCTTTGCGTGGACCATGCTGTTTGGCATTGTTGTTGGCACGTCCTCCTCCATCTTCATTGCTGCCCCCCTCCTTTTGTTCATGGGGGAAGGCCGCCTGAAGCGGGGCGCCAAAAGTGGCAAGGCCACCGCGCCATCAACCTGAAGGCTCAAAAGCCCGGACGGATAAAAAAAACGGAGCCTCCAGTGGCTCCGTTTTTTTATGCCTCAATGCCCCGAGAGTGGAACAGGCGGGCCATGAGGCACCAGCACAACACTGCCGTCCGGGGTTACAGGCTGATCGATGACTGCCAGAAAGTCTTCCACCTTCAGCCCCGCCATCATGAGTGTGTCATGCCCCGGATGATCACGAAAAACCAGAATGGCGCCAAGGGCTGCGCGGTCAGCGGTAATAATATGCACGATCTGCGGCAGGGTCAGGCCGCCGCTCATCAACTGCCCGCGCGCCATGCCATTGGCTATGGCGTAACTGTAGAGCAGCGTGCTGGGCGTCTGTTCCACTTTAAGCTGGTAAGGCACGCTTTGGCACCCAGCCACGGCGGCAAGGGCAGCCATGGCGGCAAAAACTGGCGCTTTATGAAAAAAGCGGAATACGGGGCGCTTCATTTTTTGGAGCCTACCCCATATTCCACCAACCGAAAACACAGGCGCGCCACCACGGGGGCAACCCGCCTTTTTACCCGGCCCGGCCTCAGCCCTGCTGTGTTGCCTGCGGGGTGTTGCGCGCGGCCAGTTCATCACGGATTTCAGCCAGCAGGACTTCGGTCCTGGAGGGTGCGGGCGGTGCTGCCGGCTTGGCTTCCTCGCGCACATGCAGGCGGGTCAGGGCCTTGACCATCCAGAAAATGGCCATGGCCACAATCAGAAACTGGATAACCGCATTGACAAACAGGCCAAGGTTAAGGGTTACCGCGCCAGCCTTTTGTGCCGCGTCCAGTGTTGCCTCATGCGGGCCCTTGAGGGTGACGAACAGGTTGGAAAAATCAATCCCGCCAACCAGCAGACCAATAATGGGGTTGAAAACGTCCTTGACTAGGCTGTTCACAATCCCCGTAAACGCGGCACCAATAACCACACCAACAGCCAGGTCCACCACGTTGCCACGCATGATAAAGGAGCGGAATTCACTCACCCAGCCCGGTGTACGCACATGCGCCTTAAGATCAGTTTTAAGATCAACCATAAATAATAATCCTGTTTACGGGGTTTTATACAAAGATACTGATCTGTATCCGCCTGACTGGCTGTTTCTCAAGCCTTATTGTTGGAATAGCTAAAAAACTTTGTCGCACAGACCTGTATCTGTGCCGTCATGGGGCATGAATATTCGAGACGTTACCGCAAAAAACCGCCGCATATCGCCAGTTCGGGGCAAAAGCTGCGCAATCAACGGTTGATCCGGCTCGCGCATACCGTTATATGCACGGCAATTCGGCCCGGTCGGTATCGGGCCTTCGTATGCTGTAAAGAAAGACCTGCCCCATGAAGTCCGGCATTCATCCCGAATACCACGAAATCACCGTCATCATGACCGACGGCACGGAATACACCACCCGCTCCTGCTACGGCAAAGCCGGTGACACCATCCGTCTGGACATTGACACCAAGTCCCATCCGGCGTGGACCGGCGTTCAGCGCATCATGGACACCGGGGGCCAGGTTGCCAAGTTCAACAAGCGCTTTGCAGGGATCGGCACCCGCTCCAAGGGCTGATTTTTCAGGCCTTGCCGTGTGCTTCCAGCCCCGCCCACTTGAAAAAGGGGGCGGGGCTTTCCACGTTTGGAGCATGGCCGATGCCCCATGCGGGGTCGGCCAGACAGAACTGCCACACAGGCCGCCTTACGGGGCCTGCCGCACGGCAGAACCTTGCTGAACGAGGAGGTTCCACATGACTTATGATTTTGCGCCACTGTTCCGTACCGCCATTGGCTTTGACCGTCTGGCACAGGTCATGGACACCGCAGCCCGCAACACGGGCACACCAAGCTACCCCCCCTATGACATTGCCAAGACCGGCAGCGACAGCTACGCCCTGACCATGGCCGTGGCGGGTTTTGCGCCTGATGATATTGAACTGCTTGTCCAGGACGGCACGCTTGTTGTCTCCGGTCGGGTCAGCGCCCCCCAGGACGAGGGCGAAGTGCTGCATCGCGGTATTGCCCGCCGGGCCTTTGAGCGCCGTTTTGTCCTGGCCGACCATGTTGAGGTCACTGGAGCGGACATGACCAATGGCCTGCTTCGCATCAGTGTACGCCAGATTGTGCCCGAAGCCCTCAAGCCCCGGCGTATTCCGGTCAATGCGGGCAGCAATGGAAACCTTGACGTGGGCACGCCCGCCAGGCAGAGCCGCCCCGACAATACGGCCCCGCCTCCCAACCATACCGTGGTTACGGCCGGGCCTTCGCATAACCAGGCCGTGCCAAACGCGGCCTGAACCCCGCACGGCGGGTTCAAAAGGGGGTGGAACTCAGCTTCCACCCCCTTTTGTTGTGCTTTTGCGGCTTGACCTGAACGGGCTGCTCCCTCCATATCGGGGGCATAGATGCGCGTCGGCAGGCACGCAGGCTTCGGAAGAGGTTCCAGGCCGTCAATTTTACCGGTGCCTGCGTGAGCGCCGCCCGACGACAGGATAGAAGCCAAATGACGACCTTACCCTTGATGCCAAAAGCAACCGCTGTGTGGCTGATCGAAAAGACCGCGCTCAGCTTTGAACAGATTGCCGCTTTTTGTGGGATGCACCCGCTGGAAGTGCAGGCCATTGCCGATGGTGAGGTCGCTCAGGGCATTGTGGGCTACGACCCCGTTGCCAACCACCAGTTGGCCATTGAAGAAATCCGCCGTTGCGAGGCAACGCCCACTGCCCGGCTCAAAATCATGGCCACCAACAACCCCGTGCGCCGCCGCTCCAAAGGGGCGCGTTACACACCGGTTGCCAAACGCCATGACCGTCCAGATGGCATTGCCTTCCTGCTGCGCAACTACCCGCAGCTGAGCGAACAGCAGATTGTAAAACTGCTGGGCACCACCAAGGACACCATTGCCAAGGTACGTGACAAGCAGCACTGGAACACACCCAACATCAAACCGCGTGACCCTGTGACGGTTGGCCTGTGCAGCCAGACGGACCTGAACGCCGCCGTGGCAGACGCCAATGCCCGGCTTGAGCGCGAAGGGGCCGAAATTCCCATGCCCGCGCTGGATATCGCCGATTCTGATTTTTCCGCTGAATAAAATCCTGTCGGTTCTGTCTGCCGCGCATTCGCACGCGGCAGACAGAACCGCGTTGCGTTTTTCCTAGCCCGCCAGCCGTTCGATTTCTTCCTTGATCCTGAGCTTTTGCAGCTTCAGGCACATAAGGACCCGTTCGTCCGGTCTGGGTCGCCCCCCTTCAGAGGCTATTTTCTGGTCAATATGGGAATGGCGGTGTTTGAGAGACTCTATCCTTGCTAGGCGCGCCATGGCTGCCTCCATTCGGTTAGTGACTCTTTTACGCTAGCGTACAGGCGGCTAAAAATTTCATGCTAATTTCATATTCCATCGCATACCGATATGCGCTGCACACATGGAACTTTTTCCCGTTTGCGCATGCTGCCTCCACGATGCATGGTTGGTAAAGCGCACCATAAATGCGACAACGGAGCAATCCGATTGGATGCGCGAATCAGATGCACACAGGGAGAGCCGGCACCATGATGCAAGACCGCGAGTCACTACTGGGGCAACTTCTTGAACTGCGAAGCGAGCATCGTGATCTGGATACGGTCATCAACAGGATGACCAGCGAGACAACCTTTATCGACCAGTTGTACCTTCAGAGGCTCAAAAAGCGGAAACTCCTGCTCAAAGACCGCATAACACGGGTTGAAAGCCAGCTGATACCCGACAATATTGCCTGACTTTGCAACAGGACCAGCATTAGCAAGACCGGATACCCTACCCCTGTGAACACGACAGCCCCCCAGACCACCACCGCCCGTCCAGCAGACCATAACCCGGCCGCCACGGCCCCCAAGGTTGGCATTATCATGGGAAGCCAGTCCGACTGGGAAACCATGCGCCATGCCGACGCCATTCTGGACGAGCTGGAAATCCCGCACGAAACACGCATTGTCTCCGCCCACCGCACGCCAGACCGTCTGGCGGAATATGCCCGCACGGCGGCGGGGCGGGGATTGTCTGTCATTATCGCAGGAGCTGGCGGGGCCGCCCATCTGCCTGGCATGTGCGCGGCATGGACCCGCCTGCCCGTACTGGGTGTGCCTGTGGAATCCCGGGCTCTCAAGGGCATGGACAGCCTGCTCTCCATTGTGCAGATGCCCGGCGGGGTGCCGGTTGGCACGCTGGCCATAGGCTCCGCCGGAGCCAAAAACGCGGCACTGCTGGCCGCCTCCATTCTGGCCCTGCAATGCCCTGAACTGGCCGCGCGGCTGGAGGCATGGCGCGCGGTACAGACCGCATCGGTTGCCGACACACCCGTGACAGAAAACGAATGACCCATACACACGCAGCCCTGCCCCCCAATGCCGTTATCGGCATTGTGGGCGGGGGGCAGCTTGGCCGCATGTCTGCCGTGGCAGCCTCCCGGCTGGGCTATAAAACCCATATTCTCACGCAGGACGCACACGGCCCGGCGGCACAGGTTTGCAGCGCCATGACCCTTGGCGCGTATGATGACCCCGCCGCCCTGGACGCCTTTGCCAAGGCGGTTGATGTTGTCACCTTCGAGTTTGAAAACATCAGTGCGGACGCGCTGGACCGGCTGAGCAGGCATTGCCCCGTGCGCCCGTCCGGCCATATCCTGCGCATAAGCCAGGACCGGCTGGCGGAAAAAACCTTCCTGGCCGATGCGGGCGCGCCGCTGGCGCCGTGGCACGCGGTCACGGACCATGAATCCCTGCATGCCGCGGCCCATGCACTTGGGTTTCCACTCATCCTCAAGACCACCCGCAACGGCTACGACGGCAAGGGCCAGCGCCGTGTCTACACCGAGGCGGAACTGGACGAGGCGTTCGCAGCCCTTGCCCCCCACCCGCTGGTGGCCGAGAGCATGGTCGATTTTGCCTGCGAGCTGAGCGTTATGGTCGCGCGCGGCACAAACGGCACAACCCGGTGCTTTGACACGGTTCTGAACCACCACTGGCACGGTATTCTGGACCTGACACTCGCCCCCGCCCCCGTAGCGGAGAGCGTAGCACTTGAAGCAGGCAGGCTGGCCGCCCTGATTGCCGAAAAATTTGATCTGGTCGGCATTATGGGAGTGGAAATGTTCCTCGTGCGCGATGGCTCGCTCATGGTGAACGAGGTTGCCCCCCGGCCCCACAACTCTGGTCACTGGACCATGGATGCCTGCGCGCAGGACCAGTTTGACATGCACATCCGCGCCGTTGCGGGCCTGCCCCTGCCCCTGGCCTGCCGCCACTCGGACGCGGTCATGAAAAATCTGGTCGGACCGGAAGACATGGCCCTGTGGCCCGCCATCCTGGCCAATCCGGGCCATATTCCGCACCTGTACGGCAAAAAGGATGCCCGCGAAGGCCGCAAGATGGGGCATGTCAACATCCTGTTCCCCTACGGCGCACTCCCTGGCGACTGGGGCATCCACGCAGCCCTTGGCCCACTGGCCACCAAATGCTGCGCACCCCCACCCGCTGACGAGGACTGAACCGCTTTTACGCCCGAATTAGGCGTCCTGAGCATGAAGGAGGCTTACAGTAGCCCCGCCTCCTTCATGCTCAGGACCTGTTCCTTGCCCACAATAAGGTGGTCCGCCACCTGCAGGCCCACAATCCGGGCAGCGGCAACGATCTGCCCCGTCATGCTGATATCCTCAAGCGAGGGCATGACCTCTCCGCTGGGGTGGTTGTGCACCAGCACAAAGCTGCCCGCGCGCAAGGCCAGCGCGCGCCGGACAATCTCACGCGGGTAAACGGGAGCATGGTCAACCGTGCCACGCCCCAGCACCTCGTCCACCACAAGCCTGCGCGCCGTATCCAGAAACAGCACGCGCATCTGCTCGGTTTTTTCACGCGCCATCAGGGCCAGCAGATAGGCGTTAAGGGCTGGGCGTTCGGCCAGCACATTCCCCCGCTGCAACCGGGCACGATGCAGGCGAAACGCACTCTCACGCGCAAGAATCAGCAGTACACGCACAGCTTCGGGGAGTTGGCGCACACTCCCCTCCTGCTGGCCCACAGCGGACAGCACAGCCGACAGAGCGCCATATTCCGCCAAAAGGGCCGTGGCGTGCGCCTCCACCGGCGCGTGTGCGGGCTCCGCCGCGCCAAGCAACGCGGCCAGGCACTGCCTGTCGTCTACCCCCTGCGGTTCTGGCTCGGGCAAAGGCATGGCCTGGAGTGCGGCACCTTGCGGTCCCACAAAAAAAGCGGATCCATCGGCAACGCCGGGCCGGGCTGTGGCGCGCCTCACCAGTCCACCGCCATCTGGCGCGCGCTCGCCCAGGCCGTTGGGCCAACGACCAGATGGTCATGCAGGTTAACCGCCAGCAGCGGCGCGGCCTCGCGCATGGCCGCGACAAAGGGAGCCCCCCCTTGGAGTATGGCCTGCACATCCGCCTCCCCTGCAACCAGGAGCACGCTCACAACAGCGCAGGCCTGCACTGCCAGCGCACGTTGCAAAACATGGGCCACGGCCTGGCGCACGGCTTCGGCTTCTGGCGTAACCGTGGGCCAGGGCAGTGGCTCATCCACCAGAAGGGTGTTGCGGCTGTCCAAAAACAGTATGCGCATCTGCGGGCGTTCCAACCCCTTCAAAACCGTGTTGCAGTACTGCACCAGACTGTCCCAGTCGCCCATATAGGCGCGTCCGGCACTTCCATCTTGCACCAGGCACGCCGCCACGGCTGGCAGTTGCGTGCACAATGCCGCCGCCGCGCGTGTCACCCCTGCCTCCTGCAATGGCCCGGAGCCGGATTCGAGCACGGCGGATAAAGACCCGAAGCGGTTGATAAGGCTTTTGGCCAACGGTTTGGTATCGCGCCGGGGCACACCATAAAACAGGAGCATTTCCAGCAGTTCATAGTCCGCAAGCCCACCCGCGCCATGTGCGAGCACCCTGTGGCGCATGCGTTTGCGGTGCCCGGCGGGCCCGGTTGAGGCAAACACGGCAGCACCTCCCTGCGTGGCGGGTATGGGGTCTGGTGGCCTCTTTGCTTTTGCCATCACATTGCTCCGATTGGCCTGAGCCGGACATCACTATATAAGGGAATGGTGACGACATTCGAGCCCCCTTCTCATCCCGCCTCCCATACCGCCCCCCAAAGCGGTACCTCCTATCTTGCGCGCCTTAACCCGGAGCAACGCGCGGCCATTGAAACAACGGATGGCCCGCTGCTGGTTCTGGCTGGTGCAGGTACGGGCAAAACACGTGTGCTGACCACACGCTTTGCCCATATTCTGCTGACCGAACGCGCCAGGCCGTGGCAGATTCTGGCCGTGACCTTTACCAACAAGGCCGCGCGTGAAATGCGTGAGCGCGTGGCAGCCCTCCTCGGCAACCCGGCGGAAGGGCTGTGGCTTGGCACCTTCCATGCCCTGTGTGCACGCATGCTCCGCCGCCATGCCGAATATGTGGGGCTGACCCAGAGCTTCACCATTCTGGATACGGATGACCAGCTCCGCCTGCTCAAACAGGTTATGGAACCCTGGCAGATAGACACCAAACGCTGGCCCGCACCCGGCCTGCTTGGCGTTATCCAGCGCTGGAAGGACCGGGGGCTGACACCTGCGCGCATAACACCCGCGGAAGACACGGATTTTGCCAACAACCATGCCCGCGCCATTTACGAGGCGTATCAGGCCCGCCTGAAGCAGTTGAACGCCTGCGACTTTGGCGACCTGATGCTCCATGTTACCGAAATCCTGCGCACCCACCCCGACGTGCTGGCACAGTACCACCGCCTGTTCCGCTACATTCTGGTCGATGAATACCAGGACACCAACACAGTGCAGTACCTGTGGCTGCGCCTGCTGGCCAAGCACGAACACGGCCCGGCCAACATCTGCTGCGTGGGGGATGATGACCAGTCCATCTACTCATGGCGCGGGGCAGAAGTTGAAAACATCCTGCGTTTTGAAAAGGATTTCCCTGGCGCCCAGATTGTCCGGCTGGAGCGCAACTACCGCTCGACCCGCCACATTCTGGGGGCTGCGGCTGGGCTGATCGCCCATAATGGGGAGCGGTTGGGCAAGACCCTGCGTTCGGGGCGTGATGACCCCTCGGATGGGGAGAAAGTGCTGGTCACCGGGGTATGGGATTCGGACGCCGAGGCCCGCAGCATCTGCGACATGGCGGCAAAACTGCACCACAAGGGCCAGTCCTTGGCGGAAATGGCCATTCTGGTCCGCGCGGGCTTTCAAACCCGTGCGTTTGAGGAGCGGCTGGTGCAGACCGGCCTGCCCTACCGTATTGTTGGCGGCGTGCGCTTTTACGAACGGGCCGAAATCCGCGATGCCCTGGCCTATATGCGCGTGGTCAGCCAACCTGCGGATGATCTGGCGTTTGAGCGGATCATCAACGTGCCCAAACGCGGCGTAGGCCCGGCCAGCGTGCAGAAACTGCGCGAGGCCGCCCGCTTTGCCAACACCCCGGTCAGTGTTGCAACCCAGACCATGCTCGACACCGGCCAGCTCAAGGGCAAAATGGCCGACCAGTTGCGCACCCTTGTCAACGCCCTGAACACCACGCGCGATATTCTGGGCCGCGAAGGCCACGTTCTGGCGGTTGAACATCTGCTGGAAGAAAGTGGCTACCTGGAAATGTGGCGGCTGGACCGCTCGCCCGAAGCCCCCGGACGGTTGGAAAACCTGAAGGAGTTGGTACGCGCCCTGGCCGATTTTGGCACGCTGGGCGAGTTTTTGGAGCATGTCTCCCTTGTGATGGAAACCGATGAGAAAGCACAGGACGCCAAGCTGTCGATCATGACGCTCCACGGCGCCAAGGGGCTGGAGTTTGACACGGTATTCCTGCCCGGCTGGGAGGAAGGGGTTTTTCCCTCACAGCGCACGCTTGATGAAGGCGGGCTCAAGGGGCTGGAGGAAGAGCGCCGCCTAGCCTATGTGGGCATTACCCGCGCGCGCAAGCAGGCCTTTATCTTCCATGCCGGGAGCAGGCGCATTTACGCCAACTGGCAGCCTTCCATGCCCAGCCGTTTTCTGGACGAACTGCCAGACGAACACGTGACCCGCAAGAACGAAGGGGGCGCGGCCCGGCGTGGCCTGATGGCCGAAGAGAGCCTGTTTGACAGCGGCCCCATCATTGCCCGCCGCAAGCGGCAGGTCGAGGCCGAACCCGCCTTTGAACTGGGCCAGCAGGTGCGCCACCCCCGCTTTGGCGTGGGCATTGTTATTGCGGCTGACCGCAACCACCTGGAAATCGCGTTTGAAGACGCGGGAACCAAACGACTTCTTTCCTCCTTTATCGAGAAACTGTAATGGCCCCTCCGACCCGCCGCCACGCCACCAGCCTGGAAACCATTTCCGTTACCGTGCCAGAAGCGGCCGTGGAAGCGTACGAAAACGCCATAGGCAGCGTCTGCACCACCGTTGGCATTTTTGAAGCCAACCCCGAAGGCACCCAGTGGCGGGTTGAAGGTGTTAAAGACACAGGCCACATGGAGGATGAACTCGCACTCGCCCTTATGCTGGCCGAGTTGACCAGTGGCGTATCCACCCCTCTTGAGCGTGCCGCGACCGAGGCCGAAGGCTGGCTTGCCCGCACGTATGAGGCTTTTCCCGAACAGCAGGTTGGCAGGCGCTTTGTGGTGCGCGGCACCCACCTGCCCGATGCCACCGAGGCCACCCGCATTGTACTCACGCTCGATGCCGGGGTCGCCTTTGGCTCGGGCGAGCATGGCTCCACCCGTGGGTGTCTGCGGGCACTTGAGCGCATAGCCCACCGCCACCCCCGCCGTATTCTGGACCTTGGCTGTGGCACGGGTATTCTGGCCATGGCCGCGGCCGCCCTTTTGCACCAGAAGGTGCTGGCCGTGGATATTGAACCCTGGTCGGTCCGTGTTTCCGCCCAGAATGCACGGCGCAACCAGTTGAACCGCGCACTCACCTGCCGCCTTGGCAATGGCTGGCAGACGCCCGCCATTCGTAAAAATGCGCCCTATGACCTGGTTTTTGCCAATATTCTGGCCCGCCCGCTCTGCCTCATGGCCAAGGACCTGGCGCAGGCACTGGCCCCCGGCGGCACAGTTATTCTGGCAGGCCTCCTGCAAACACAGGTGCGCATGGTACTGGCCGCCCACCGCAGGCAGGGGCTGGTGCTGGAGCAGGTCCTGACCGAAGGAGACTGGGCAACCCTTATCCTGCGTCGCCCGGCGGGCTCTTTTTCCGCCTGACGGCCCGCCCACACCTTAATCCAACATATGCGGAGTAGCACCTTGGCCTCCTTGTCCCTGAGCAGATTGACCTCACTGCGTGCCCTGCTGCGCCAGCACGGGCTGGATGGGCTGATTATTCCGCACAGTGACGAGTTTTTAGGCGAATACACTCCTGCCTGCGCACAAAGGCTGGCATGGATAAGCGGCTTTACCGGCAGTGCGGGCACGGCCATTGTTCTGGCGGACAAGGCCGCCGTTTTTTCCGATGGCCGCTACATTACGCAAATGGACCAGCAGGTGGATGGCGCATGCTGGGAACGTGTGCATGGCGGTACGTCACCACCCGCCACATGGCTGGCGGCCAACGCGCGGCCCGGTGCGGCCATTGGCTACGACCCACGCATTATGAGCGAGGCGGAACTCGGCCCATACCTGCAGCAGGACCAGATTGTCCTCTCCCCCACGCAGCACAATCTGGTGGACGCCCTCTGGGCCGACCGCCCTGCCCTGCCCGCAGGCCCCGCCTTTATCCACCCCTTGGAGTATGCGGGGGAAAGCGCCACCAGCAAATGCAGCCGCATTGCCCAGAACCTGCGCGACCTGGGGCAGGACGCCGCGGTGTTGAGCGATTCTGCCTCCATTGCCTGGCTGCTCAACATTCGTGGGGCGGATATTCCCTGCACACCCGTGGTGCTGGCTTTTGCCATTGTCCATGCGGATGCAGGCGTTGACCTGATTATCCCGCCCAGCAAAATTCCCGCAGCCGTGCGGGCGTGGCTGGGGGCGGATGTGCGCATCCATGCGCCTGAGGAACTGGAGCCGGTTCTGGCGACACTGGCCGGGCGCACCGTGGGTGTGGACCCGGCCAGCAACGCCGTGTGGTTTACGCAGGCACTGGGCCGCTACAATGCACGCGTCACCACAACGCCAGACCCGTGCCTGCTGCCCAAATCCTGCAAAAACGCTGTGGAACAGCAGGGCATGCGCGCAGCCCACCTGCGCGATGGTGTCGCCCTGTGCCGCTTTTTGCACTGGATGGATACCCACGCCACCACCACAACCGAACTGGACGCAGCCCAACGGCTGACTGCCTTCCGGCGCGAAGCCCCGGAGTATGTGGAGGACTCGTTCCCCCCCATTTCGGGGGCCGGGCCTAACGGCGCGGTTATTCATTACAGCGTAACCCCGCAGAGCAGCCGCGCCATAACCCCCGACGAGGTGTACCTGATTGATAGCGGCGGCCAGTACCCCGAT
>CALCDN010000105.1 GCA_937900755.1 uncultured Acetobacter sp.
GATAACAGCAACAAAGCCAGCAACACCAACCCCGCGCCATGCGCCAAGATGGGCCAGCAAGACCCCCCCCACACGGAGGGAGAGCAGGAACAGCGCTGTGGTCCAGATCAGGGTGGCGCAGGTGGTTGCCGCGGCAAAAACCGGCAATCCCGCACGGAAAAAACCGCAGGCCGTGTAAAGGGGCAGGCGGGTGCCTGGAACAAACCGGCTGGCAAACACGACCCAGAACAGGTTTTTGCTCAACCATGTCTGCCGGGCCTGGGCGGAGGGAACGGTAATCCACCGCCGCGCGGGTGGCCATTTGGCGGCCAGTGCGCCAAGTCCGTACAACCCGACATCCCCCAGGACGATGCCAACATACAGGGCAACCAGGGCAACGGGGATGCTGATTGTGTGTAGATGAACCTGAATGGCCGTAATGACGGTTGCCGCATCTTCCAGCACAAACGTGGCCAGAATAACAATCAGAACCTGCAAAAGAGGTTGTGAGGCAGTCAGTTCCAGAAAATGGTCAAGCACAACGGGGCTTGGTCTCCAACGCGGCAGGTCTGTTCTGTTTATGCACAGAACCTGCGGCAACAGGCTCTTTTACGCAGCACCTGTCAAGCTTTTGGGCGCACAGGTCAGATGGTGCGCCAGAGCGTTGGCTGGTGTGCGATGTGGATTAAAGCGCGCAACACAGCCTGACAGACGCGCAAAAGCAGGATATTGTGGGCGGCTGTATCGTCTGCAAAGCGGAACGTGCCCATGTTGCGTAGAAAACTGCTATTGGGGGGGAGCGCGCTGTTGCTGGCTTCACCTGTTTGCGCACGCCGCGCGCAGCACTCCGCGAGTGGGGCCTATGCCACGTTCCTGAGCGGGGTTGGGCGGGAGGCCATTGCACAGGGGGTCGCCCCCGCCGTGGTTGCGCAGGCGCTGGCGCTTACGGCAGCCCCCAACGCCAAGGTGCTGCACGCAGACCGCTACCAGCCTGAGTTCACCCTGACATGGGCGCAATATAAAGACCGGGTGCTGACCGAAAAAAAAATGAACGATGGCCTGGCCGCCGTACAGGAGCGGACAGACCTGCTGGGGCGGGTCAGCGGGCTTTATGGTGTTGGCACGGGTGGCATTGCGGGGATATGGGGGCTGGAATCCGCGTATGGTACCCGCATGGGCACGTTTTTTGTGATCGATGCGCTGGCGACCCTTGCCTATGACGGCCGACGGGCCAGTTTTTTTCGCACGGAACTGCTCAAGGCCCTCCATGTCGTGGAGCGGGCAGGGGTGGCGCCCGCCAACATGCTGGGCAGCTACGCTGGAGCCATGGGGCAGCCGCAGTTCATGCCCAGTGCCTACCTGCGCTACGCAGCCAGTTACCCCGCGGGCGGGCGGGCGGATATCTGGCATGATGAGGGCGATGTTTTTGCCTCCATCGCCAATTATCTCGCCCAATGCGGCTGGGTGGCCGGACAGCCATGGGGGGAGGGTGTTTTTGTGCCCGATACGCTGGAGCAGTCCCAGCTTGGCCGCAACCAGACAAGACCGCTTGCGTGGTGGCAGCAGCAGGGAGTAAGGCCGCGCGCGGGAGAGTTTGATGCCTCCGTCAGCGAGGGGGCCGTTATCCGCCCCGATGGACCGGGTGGAGAGGCATTTATCGTCTACCATAATTTTAACGTGATCCGTCGGTATAATCCCTCGGATTTTTATGCATTGGCCGTAGGGCTTCTGGGTGATGCCATAACGTGAAAAAAGTTATTTTTGGGGGCTGTCTGGTTCTGGCGTCGTGCTCCCCCGCGCCGCCATCCCGTGAGAACGTGCATTATACCGTTGGCAACCCGTGGCAGGTGCTAGGCCAGTGGTTTTACCCGCGTGAGGAGTTTGCATGGCAGGGGACCGGCCTTGCCGTGCGCCAGAGTGGGCGCGAGGGTGAATTGACAGCGGATGGCGAGGTACGCAGCATGGCCACCATGACGGCAAGCCATCCCACGCTCCAGTTACCGGCCATAGTGACCGTTACAAACCTGGAGAACGGGCGGCAGGTGCGTGTCAGGGTCAATGACCGTGGTCCGGCCCAGATGGGGCGTGTACTGGCCTTGTCCACCCAGGCTGCCAACCTGCTTGGTATGGGCGCAAACCCGGCCCAGGTCCGGGTCATGGAGGACGAAAGCGCCAGCCGCCAACTGGCGGAAAGCCTGCCCGGGGGTGTTGCGTTGCAGATTGACGCAGCCCCCAGGGAGCAGGTCATGCAGTCCAGCCT
>CALCDN010000106.1 GCA_937900755.1 uncultured Acetobacter sp.
CTCTCCGTCGGCCTGGCCCCCGCGCACCGGGGGTCAGGCTGGTGATGGTCCCTTGCGGCGGAAGGCGTCAAGGCTGACCACCTGGGAGGAGGAGTCGCCCTGTGCTTCCGCATCGTCCCCGGCATCGGCCGGAGTGTGGTCTGTGGGTACGCTCTCCTCATCCTCAACCGGCTCAAAATGCAGGTTGAAGTGGATGGAAGGGTCCGCGAACCCGGTAATGGCCCGAACGGGAATAACCAGAATGGAGCCAACACCCCCAAAGGACAGACCAACGGACACAATCGCGGCATCGCGGTCCACGTTCAGGTCCCAGAACTGGTGTTGGAGCACAATGGTCATCTCGTGCGGGTACTGGGCACGGAGCCGGTCGGGAATTTGCACGCCAGACAGGTCCGTGCGGAAAGTCAGATAGAAATGGTGCTCGCCTGCAAGCCCCTCGCGGCTCACATGTTCGAGTGCTTTGAGCATGACGTCCCTGTAGGCCTCTTCCAGCCACTGGTCGTAGGGGAGCAGGCTGGTGGGGGGGAATGTGTCATTTCCCGTGGTGTCGTCGTGGTCATCAGCCATGCTTGGTCTCCTTGCTTCAGCCGGTTCGGGTGCGGCTGGCCATACGTATCACTCTCGCGTCAGCCATGCGCGAAAGGTGCGGCCAGTGCAAGTGCCACGGCCTGCCCGCGGCCATGCCGGGGGGCATGGGGTGGGGGCTACGCCACGGCGCATACACCCCCAGCGGTCCTGGCGGTGGCATGGGGAGTATAAGGGGGAATGACATGAAGTGGGAGGGCTTCTGTTGCCCGGTGCCCTCCCGAACCGCGCTTATTGCTTATGCAGCAACAGCGAGCACCTCAGTGTTATCATTGGCACTTGTAGAAATAGCCCGATATCGGTGGTACAATGCCGGGCAAAAAAGATGTCTTTACTGCGCGTGTCGAGCCTGTTTCGTCCCCATCTGTCCAGGTTGTGCAACCTGGATATTATGGTGGAGACGCCGGGTACCGCCCCCGGGTCCACTACGCCTATGCCACATCCCGTTTATTGCCATAGCCGCAAGAAATCTTCCGGCACCCCACACATAGGGCTGGCGCGGGTGGATTGCAAGCCAGCTCGCGCGGGCTTTGGCGCATTAAATTCCGGGGGGTGGGCGCAGGACTCTTTCCTGCCCGCCGCATTGCCTGCTACAACCCGCGTGCGCAAGTGCTTGCGGCGAGTGCCTGCGCTGTCTGTTTTTTCTAGCATGGTGGAGAGCCCAACGCATGTCACTGACCGAAGAGCAACGCGCCGAAATTGCAGCCCACGGGCAGGAAACATTCTCCACCCGCCGCCCCACCGTGGCCGCACTCGAAGCCATGCTCTACGCCCCGCAGGACGTGCTGGACCACGGCTTTTTGCGCGTGATCGACTATATGGGCGATGATGCGGCCATTGTGCAGGCGGCGCGCGTGTCCTACGGGCGCGGCACGCGCAAGGTGTCGGAGGATGCGGGGCTGATCCGCTACCTGATGCGCCACCGCCACTCCTCCCCGTTTGAAATGTGCGAGATCAAGTTCCACGTCAAACTGCCCATTTTTGTGGCGCGGCAGTGGATTCGCCACCGCATGGCGAGCGTGAACGAGTATTCGGCCCGCTACTCCATTCTGGACAGCGAGTTCTACCTGCCCGACCCCGCCAACATGGCCGCCCAGAGCGAGGTCAACCGCCAGGGCCGGGGCGACATCCTAGCCCCGCAGGAAGCGGCCGAAGTGCTGGACATCCTGCGTGATGACGCCCTGCGCACCTACCGCGACTACGAACGCATGCTGGACGCGGAAAACGGCTACGGCCTTGCGCGCGAACTCGGGCGCATCAACCTCACGCTCAACACCTACACGCAGTGGTACTGGAAGATTGACCTGCATAACCTCATGCACTTCCTCGCCCTGCGCATAGACCCCCACGCGCAGTACGAAATTCGGGTGTACGCCGAGGCCATGCTGAAAATCCTGCACGCCTGGCTGCCGGTTACGGCGGCGGCGTTCGAGGAATACCGCCGGGGCGCGGTGACGTTCTCGGCCTCCATGCTCGCGGTCGTGCGCCGCATGCTGGCAGGCGAGGTGGTGGAGCAGGCAGGCTCGGGCCTGAGCCGGCGCGAGTGGGATGAGATGATGGCCATCCTGAAGGCCCCCACGCCCTGAGTAGGGCTGGCGGCACCTGAACACCCCGAGCGCCGAGGGCCTGCCCCTCCGGCGCTCATTTTTTATCAAGATATTTGTCTTAAAACGTGCCCGAACTTGACGCCGCTCAACGCCCGTTGCGGCGCAGGCAGGCCATATTATGGCAGCAGGCGCCGCCAGGGTGTTGACGCCCGCATGCGCTTGCGCGCAGGCCCCCTGCATTTTTGCAGCCATTGGGGCATATAAAGGAGAGTCCATGTTTTGTCCGAGCCTGCGTCTGGTGCGCACGACCTGTCTGGCGTTGTCTGTTCTTGCTCCAGGCGTGTTCAGCCTGCCTGCCCGGGCCGACACCGCGCGTGAGCAGCAGACCAGAGCCTGCAAGGGCGACGCCCTGCGGCTGTGTGCCCTGGCCATTCCCAACGAAAAGAAAATTGCCGCATGCATGGCCCGCAAGAAGGACAAGCTCAGCACGGCCTGTAGCGTTTACTTCAAGGACACGCCCACGCCCGTGACCCCGCCCAAGGCCGCCCGGCCGCCGCGTGCGGCCAGGCACTGACCCATGGCGGGCTGGCCCTGCTGCCAGCCCCCCTTCCCGCGTGGTTTTGCGTCAGTGCTGCATGGCCCGCACGGCGGTGGCCACGGTGTGGGCTATGGCGCGCCACGCCTTGCCGCCCTCGCTGTCGGGGGCGCCGATAACCAAAGGCACGCCGCTGTCCCCGCTGGAGCGGATATCGGCCAGCAGCGGCACCTCCCCAAGGAAGGGCACGCCCATGGCCTCGGCCTCGCGGCGGGCGCCCCCGTGGCCGAACAGCTCCGTGTTGTGCCCGCAGTTGGGACAACAGAAATAGGACATGTTCTCCACCAGCCCCAGCACCGGCACGTGCACCTTTTCAAACATGGTCACGCCCCGGCGGGCGTCGATCAGGGCAATGTCCTGCGGGGTGGACACAATAACAGCCCCGCTGAGCGGCACCTTCTGGGTGAGCGAAAGATGGGCGTCCCCCGTGCCCGGCGGCAGGTCCACCACCATGACGTCCAGGTCGCCCCAGTCCACATCGCTTAGCAACTGGTTAATCGCACCCATGACCATGGGGCCACGCCAGATCATGGCGGCCTTGTCATCTACCAGCATGCCAAGGGACACGGCGCGAATACCCCATGCCTGCATGGGTTGCAGGCGGCCTTCCACCACTTCGGGCTTGCCCGAGGTGCCCAGCATGCGGTGCAGGGAGGGGCCATGAATATCGGCATCGAGCAGGCCGGTTTTCAGCCCTTCCATGCCTAGCCCCACGGCCAGGTTGACCGCCGTGGTGGACTTGCCCACGCCGCCCTTGCCCGAGGCCACGGCAATAATGGTTTTCACGCCGGGCAGCACGGGGGCGTCCGGCGCGGGGGCCGTACCCCCCAGCGGGCGGTGCCCGCCCGTGGCGGCGGGGGCTGTGGC
>CALCDN010000107.1 GCA_937900755.1 uncultured Acetobacter sp.
GCACAAGCAGCCTGTGCTCGCCCCCGAACAACACCATGACAGACATCGGGTTCAGCATATGGCTCCCTGCGCCCGCGCGTGATAAAGAAACGCCCCATGACGACCATCCGCACACGCTTTGCTCCGAGTCCGACAGGCCTGCTGCATATTGGCAACGCCCGCGCAGCCCTGTTCAACTTCCTCTATGCCCGTCACCATGGCGGTCAATTCCTCCTGCGTATTGAAGATACCGACCGCGAACGCTCTACCCAACAGGCCGTGGATGTTATTTTTGCAGGCCTGGGCTGGATGGGCATTACGCCCGATGAGGAACCTGTCTTCCAGTCCGCGCGGGAGGCGCGCCACCGTGAGGTGGCACTGGAACTGCTTGAAAAAGGTCTGGCCTACAAGTGCTACTGCACGCCAGAAGAACTCAAGCAGATGCGCGAGGACGCCATGAAGGCGGGCAAGCCCCCACGCTATAATGGCCTGTGGCGTGACCGCGACCCGGCCGAAGCCCCCGCGGGCGCTCCCTTTGCCGTGCGCATCAAGGCCCCGCGTGAGGGCGAGGCGGTTATTGACGATCTGGTGCAGGGCGAAGTCCGCGTCGCCAACGTGGAACTGGATGACATGATCATCCTGCGCTCCGATGGCACCCCCACCTACCAGCACGCCGTGGTGGTCGATGACCACGACATGGCCATTACCCATGTGATCCGGGGTGATGACCACCTGACCAACACCTTCCGCCAGGCCATGATCTACCGCGCAATGGGCTGGGACCTGCCGCGCTTTGGCCACCTGCCCCTTATTCATGGCCCCGATGGAGCCAAGCTGTCCAAGCGCCACGGTGCGCAGTCGGTCGTGGAATTCCGCGATATGGGCTACCTGCCCGAAGCCCTGTGCAACTACCTGCTGCGTCTGGGCTGGGGGCATGGGGATGCGGAAATCCTCTCCCGCGAGGAACAGATCAAACTGTTCGACATAGACGGCGTGGGCCGCGCGCCCTCACGCATGGACTACGCCAAGCTCGACCACATCAACGCCGTGTGGCTGCGCCAGACCGATGACGTGCGCCTGACCGACGACGTGATGGACCGCCTGAAAAAGCTCGATGGCGTGACGGTTGATGAAACCACCCGTGCGCGTGTGCTGGCCCTTATGCCCGGCCTCAAGGAACGCGCGCGCACCCTGGTTGAACTGACCGAGAGCGCGGCCTTCCTTGGCCGCCATGTGCCCCTGCCCATGAACGCCAAGGCCGAAAAGCTGCTCACCCCCGAAGGCCGCGCCCTGCTGGGCGAACTTGCGCGCGACCTGGCCGTGGTTGAACCCTTCAGCCCCGAAAACATAGACGCCGCCCTGCGCGCCTTTGCCGAACGTGGCGGCCACAAGCTGGGCCAGGTTGCCCAGCCGCTGCGCGCAGCGGTAACCGGCTCCAACTCCTCCCCCGGAATCGACGCCACATTGCAGGCCCTGGGGCGGGATGAAACACTGGCCAGAATAGGAGCCGTCCTGCATGGCTAGCTTTCCCGGCCGCCACACCCGGCATCTGCTCGGGCTGGAGGGCATGACGCCAGACCAGATCGAGCCGCTGCTGGATCTGGCCGAGAGCTATGCCCTGCTCAACCGCTCCCGCAAGGTCCCGCGCGACGTGTTGCGGGGGCGCACGCTGATCAACCTGTTTTTTGAAGACAGCACGCGCACGCGCACGTCCTTCGAACTGGCAGGCAAGCGGCTGGGAGCGGACGTGATCAACATGTCCGTCGCCCAGTCCTCGGTGAACAAGGGGGAAACCCTGCTGGACACCGCGGCAACCCTGAACGCCATGCGCACCGACCTGCTGGTGGTCCGCCACTCGCAGTCCGGTGCTCCCGCCCTGCTGGCGCGCAAGGTGGAGGCCTCGGTCGTCAACGCGGGCGATGGCATGCACGAACACCCCACCCAGGCCCTACTGGACGCGCTGACCATCCGCCGCCACCACGGCACCCTTGGGGGGCTCAAGGTCGCCATTTGTGGGGATGTGGCCCATTCACGCGTGGCGCGTTCCAACATTCACCTGCTCACCACAATGGGCAGTTCGGTCCGCCTTGTTGGCCCGCCAACGCTGGTGCCGGGCAACCTTGGCCAGCTTGGGGTGGATATCCACCACAGCATGGAAGACGGCCTGCGCGATGTGGACGTGGTGATGATGCTACGCCTGCAACGCGAGCGCATGTCCTCCGGGCTGATCCCCAGCGCGCGCGAATACTTCCGCTTTTTTGGCCTGGACCGCAGGCGGCTGGACCTTGCCCATAAAAACGCACTGGTCATGCACCCCGGCCCCATGAACCGTGGCGTGGAAATTGACAGTTCCGTCGCCGATTCCGACCAGAGCGTCATTCAGGAACAGGTGGAAATGGGTGTGGCCGTCCGCATGGCCGTTCTGGACCGTCTAACCCGCAGCAGGCAAAGCGCATGACCACCCTTGTTTTTGACAATGTCCGCCTGATCGACCCCGCATCCGGCCTGGACCAGCCCAGCCGCCTGCTGGTGCAGGACGGGCGGATTGCAGGGCTGGACAAGCCCGGCGCGCAGGGCATGCCCGAAGGGGCAACCCGTGTGGACGGGCAAGGCGCGGTGCTCTGCCCCGGCCTTGTGGACATGCGCGTGGAAATTGGCGAACCCGGCTATGAATACCGCGAAACCATAGCCTCCGCCACGCGGGCTGCCTCCGCTGGGGGCATTACCACCATTGCGGTGCTGCCCACCTGCAAACCCGCCATCGACAACCCCGCCCTGGTCAGGATGCTCCGCGCCCGGGGGGAGGAAACCGGGGCCGTGACCATTCTGCCCTATGGTGCGCTGACCAAAGGATGCGAAGGCAAGGAACTGGCTGAAATTGGCCTGCTGCACGAAGCCGGGGCCGTAGCCTTTACCGATGGCAACCGCGCCATAGACCCCTCCCGCCTCATGCGGCTCGCACTGGCCTATGCCAGCGGGTTCAACGCCATGGTGGTCCAGCACCCCGAGGACCCCTCCCTCGCGGGTTCGGGCTGCGCCACATCGGGCGCGCTGGCCACACGCCTCGGGCTTGCGGGGATTCCCACCGCCGCCGAATCGATCATGATCGCGCGGGATATCCGCCTGGCCGAACTGACCGGGGGGCGCCTGCACTTTGGCCACGTCTCCACCGGTGAGGGGCTGGACCTGATCCGCCGCGCCAAGGCGCGCGGGCTGAACGTGACATGCGATACAGCACCCCCCTATTTTGACCTGAACGAAAACGCGATTGGCGACTTCAGAACCTACGCCAAGTTCTCCCCCCCCCTGCGCAGCGAGGAGGACCGGCTGGCCGTGTGCGCGGGACTTGCCGATGGCACGATTGACGCCATAGCCTCCGACCACCACCCGCGTGATGCGGATGACAAGCGCCTGCCCTTTGCACAGGCCGCAACCGGGGGCACGGGCATGGTCACCCTGCTGGGTGTCACCCTGGCCCGTGTACATGACGGCACGCTGAGCCTGCCACAGGCCCTTGGCCTGCTGACCCACCGCCCGGCCAGCCTGCTGGGCGTGGAGGGGGGCACACTGGCCGTGGGGGCCATGGCTGACCTGTGCCTGTTCGCCCCCGAGCAGAGCTGGCTGGTAACGGCGGGCAAGCTGCCGGGCCGCGCGCAGAACACCCCGTTCGACCGCCGCCCGCTTGAAGGGCGCGTGCTGGGCACATGGAAGGCCGGACAGCGCGTGTATGAGGTGGACGTGGCATGAGCGGGCAACTTCCCTCCTACGTGCTGTGGCTCATGGCGGCCATGGCGTTCATGGGCTACGCGCTGGGCAGCGTGCCATTCGGGCTGATCCTGACCAACCTTGGCGGTGCGGGCGACCTGCGCAGCATTGGCTCGGGCAATATTGGCGCCACCAATGTGCTGCGCACCGGCCGCAAGGACCTGGCCGCCGCAACCCTGGGGCTGGATGCGACCAAGGGTTTTCTGGCGGTGCTGATCGCATGGGTCATGACTTCGCCCGATTATTCCGACCACACCGCCTCCCTTGCAGCACTTGCCGCCGTGGGGGGGCACTGCTTTCCCATTTTTCTGGGCTTTCGGGGGGGCAAGGGCGTTGCTACCGGGCTGGGGGCCATGCTTGCCCTCTCCCCCATTACCGGGCTGGTGGGGTGTGCCGTATGGCTGGGCGTTGCCAAGGCATCTCGCATTTCCTCCGCCGGGGCGCTGGCGGCCTTTGTGGCCATGCCGGTGGTCATTCTCGCGCTGTACGGGTTTTCCTTCCAGGCCAGCCCCAAGCCGATGGCGACGTTGCTGATCAGCGTACTGGTCATTGCCCGCCACCATGAAAATATTGGCCGCATCCTCCGGGGTACCGAGTCCCGCATTGGCCAGAAAAAAGACTGACCGGCCCTTGCGCGGCTTACGGCACGGCACGGCATGAACAGCCTGCACGCCGCACTGCGGCTTGCACGGACCGAGCAGGTTGGCCCGCGCACATGGCAGCGGCTGGTGGCGCAATATGGCTCCCCGGCCGCAGCACTGGAGGCTCTGGCGGGCCAGCCCGCCAGAGGGCGCACCCGCCCCGTCATTCCACCAGCAGACAGCATCGAGCGCGAAATAGAGGCAACCCTGGCACTCGGCGGGCAGTTCCTGACCCTGCTGGACGCCGCTTACCCGCCCCTTCTGCGCCATATCCCCGACGCGCCTCCGGTCCTGAGTGTGCTGGGCAACATGGCCTGCCTGAGCCAGCCTGGTATTGGCATTGTGGGGGCGCGCAATGCCTCCGCCCAGGGGTTGCGACTGGCTGAAAGCCTTGCAACCGAACTGGCCGACTCCGGGTTGACCGTTATTTCCGGCCTTGCACGGGGGATTGATAGCGCTGCCCACAAAGGAGCCCTTTACAAACAGGGGCTGACCATTGCCGCCATAGCGGGCGGGCTGGACCGCCCATACCCACCCCAGAACGCCACCCTACAGGCGCATATTGCCCAGATGGGCGCGGTAATCACCGAGGCCCCCCTTGGCACAGCCCCGCAAGCCCGCCATTTTCCGCGCCGCAACAGGCTTATTGCGGGGCTGGCCCTTGGCTGCGTTGTGGTCGAGGCCGCCCCCCATTCAGGCACACTGATTACCGCGCGCATGGCCGCCGATTATGGGCGCGAGGTGTTTGCCGTACCCGGCTCCCCGCTTGACCCGAGATGCAGGGGCAGCAACGACCTGCTGCGCAAAGGCGCCATCCTGACCGAACGCGCCGCCGATATTCTGCCCCATATTGCATTATTTGCCCCCGAACACCCGCCAGTGGGTGTGACACACACAAAATCCGCACCGGACCTGTTTGCATCTCTCCCCCCCTCCGCCCCGGTGGCTGATAGTGACTGCATTGTTGAAAATTCAATGCAAAAACAGTCACTTGGAAAAATAAACCCGGCCGCGCCTCCTGTTGTGGATACAGGCACGGACCCCGCCAGACACCTGCTTGAGCTTCTGTCCTTTACACCCGTAGCTGTTGACGATCTTATAAGGCGCTGCCAGTTCTCGGCTTCTGCCGTTCTGGCCGCGCTCACCCAGCTTGAGCTGTCGGGCCAGGTGACCACCTATCAGGATGGTCGCGTTGGACTAGCTAACGGGCAGGCAGAAACGAGTAGGTAAGTGCTGCTTCCGGGCAGGTCGGAGAGAGTATGACTGACGTTGTTGTGGTCGAGAGCCCAGCCAAGGCTAAAACGATCAACAAATATCTGGGCGATGGCTACACGGTGCTTGCATCGTTTGGACATGTGCGCGACCTCCCGCCCAAAGACGGGTCCGTTCTGCCCGACGAGGGCTTTGCCATGAAGTGGCAGGCCGATGACCGCGGTACAAAACAGGTTGCCGCCATTATCAAGGCGCTCAAGGGGGCCAAGCACCTTTACCTCGCCACTGACCCGGACCGGGAGGGGGAGGCTATTTCGTGGCATGTGCGCGCCATGCTGGAGGAGCGCAACGCGCTCAAGGGCGTGGACGTGCAGCGCGTCACGTTTAACGAGATTACCAAAAGTGCCATCAAGCACGCCATGGCGCACCCGCGTGAGCTTGATCTGCCGCTGATCGAGGCCTACCTGGCCCGCCGCGCGCTGGACTATCTGGTGGGCTTTACCCTCTCCCCCGTGTTGTGGCGCAAGCTGCCTGGCTCGCGCAGTGCGGGGCGGGTGCAATCGGTCGCCCTGCGCCTGATCTGTGAGCGTGAAGCCGAGATCGAGGTTTTCAAGCCACGGGAATACTGGAGCGTTATCGCATCCCTGCTCACACCGTCCAGCGCGCCCTTTACCGCGCGCCTGACGCACCTGAACGGCAAGAAGCTCGACCAGTTTGACCTCAACAACGCCGACCTGGCCGAAGCCGCCAAACGCGCGGTGGAAGCGGAAGAGCTGAGTGTGCGCTCCATTGAGCGACGCAAGGTGCGGCGCAACCCGCAACCCCCGTTTACCACCTCCACCTTGCAGCAGGAGGCATCGCGCAAGCTGGGCATGAGTGCCCAGACCACCATGCGCACCGCCCAGCAACTCTACGAGGGCATGGAACTGGGGGGCGATACGGTCGGCCTGATCACCTATATGCGAACCGATGGCGTAACCATGGCGCAGGAGGCGGTCCACGCCATTCGCGGCCATATCGACAGCAAAATTGGCGCGGACTACGTGCCCGCCCAGCCCCGCCACTACACATCCAAGGCCAAGAACGCGCAGGAAGCGCATGAGGCCATTCGCCCTACCGATATTTCGCGCACGCCCGAGTCCATGGCGCGCTACCTCAACAACGACCAGCGCCGCCTGTACGAACTGGTGTGGAAGCGCGCAGTGGCCAGCCAGATGGAATCGGCAACGCTGGACCAGGTGGCTGTGGATATTGCTGGCCCCTCCGGCCAGACCGTGCTGCGCGCCAACGGCTCGATCATCACCTTTGACGGCTTTCTCAAACTCTACCGCGAAGGGCGCGACGATACCGAGAAAGCTGCGGCTGACGACGATTCCCGCATGCTCCCCCCCATGCACGAAAAAGACCCCCTCAAGCGTGAGGGGGTGGAGGCGGAGCAGCACTTTACCCAGCCGCCGCCCCGCTATTCCGAGGCGTCCCTGGTCAAGAAAATGGAAGAGCTGGGCATTGGCCGCCCTTCCACCTACGCCTCCATCCTGACCGTCCTGCAGGACCGCAGCTACGTGCAGCTTGAAAACCGGCGCTTTGTGCCAGAAGCCCGTGGGCGGCTGGTTACGGCGTTCCTTGTGTCCTTTTTTGAACGCTATGTGGACACGGGCTTTACCGCCGGACTGGAAGAACTGCTTGACGAAATTTCAGACGGGCAGGCCCAGTGGAAGGAAGTGCTTGCCTCCTTCTGGAACGATTTTTCCAAGGCCGTGGGCGACACCAGGGAACTGACCATTACCGATGTGCTCAACGCACTGGACAAGGACCTTGGCCCGTTCTTCTTCCCCCCCCGCGCGGATGGGTCGGACCCACGGCACTGCGTCTCCTGTGGCACGGGGCGACTTGGCCTCAAGCTCGGGCGGTACGGCGCGTTCATTGGCTGCTCCAACTACCCCGAATGTCAGTTCACCCGCAGGCTGACTGCCGAGAGTGCTGAAGATGCCGATGGCAGCGGCACGCTCAAGGACGGCATGCGCCTGCTGGGCCAGCACCCGCAAACGGGTGAGGACATAACGGTTCGCCAGGGGCCTTGGGGGCTGTATGTGCAGCAGGGCGAGCCGGACCCGGCGGACAAAAAAGCCAAGCCCCGCCGCGCCTCCCTGCCCAAAGGCATGGACGGGGCCAGCATTACGCTGGACCAGGCCGTTGGCCTGCTCTCCCTCCCCCGTCTTGTGGGGCTGCACCCCGAAACGGGCGAGCCGATCGAGGCGGGTCTGGGCCGGTTTGGGCCTTACGTTAAAATGGGCGCGGTCTATGGCTCGCTCGACAAGGATGACGATGTCCTGACCGTGGGGCTGAACCGGGCGGTGGATGCCCTGGCCAAAAAGCTGGCCTCCATCCGCAACCTGGGCAACCACCCCAAGGATGGCGAACCGGTTATGGTGCGCAAGGGCCGGTTTGGGCCTTACGCACAGCATGGCCAGCTTGTGGCCACCCTGCCACGCGGCACGGATATGGACGCGGTAACCCTGGACGAGGCCGTGGCCCTGCTGGTGGACAAGGGCAAGCCGCTCAAGGCCAAGGCGGGAGCAAAAAAAGCCCCGGCAAAGAAAAAAGCAGCCCCCAAAGCCGCTGCCAGCAAGGCGGCCACCGCCAAAGCCCCGGCAAAGCCCAAGGCTGCGACCAAAACCGCGACCAAGAGCGCCACCAAAACAACAAAGGCCAAAACCGCCCCCACCACGGAAGGTGAGGCAGCCCCGGCCAAACCTAGGGCCCGCAAGGCTACCACCACAACAACGCGCAAAAAAAAGGCTGAATAACCCATGCCCGGCAGGTCTGATGGTGCTGCCCTTCCTTCCAGCGCAGCACTTCGGGCCTTTCTGCTGGACGGAACGGCTCCTGTGGGGCTGCCGGACCTTCTGCGCGCGTTTGACCGCCCGATCCAGGACAAGGCCCGGCTCAGGGCCATATTGCACGACATGGCGCTCGGCGGCGCCTTGCTGGACCTGCCCGCAGGGCGCCTGAAAGCCGCCATTGGCCTGCCCGAAACCGCGCGGGCGCGCATAACCCACATGCGCATGGACGGAACACCATGTGGCATACTGGCCGATGACCCGGCGACAACCCCGGTTTTGCTCACCACACGCGCACCCGGCCTGCCCTACCCCCTGCCCGGCGACATGGTTCTGGTTCGCCTGCGCCCCGCAAATGGAGCCCGCCGCAGGGAAGGCCGGGCGGAACACCTGCTGGCCCGTATGGGGGAAACCCTGGCCTTTTCCCGCGCTCTTGGCCCCAATGGCGCGCCCCTGGACCGGCTATGGGCCTGCAACCCCCCCATTGCGGGCACAGTCGCGCTCGCCACCCCAGAACAGCACCCCCTGCCCGCACCGGGTGAGGTGGTCACGGGCACCTTGCGCCCCATGCCAGATGGCACGCTGGCCGTGGACAACCCCATGCCATATGGCCGGGCGGAGTCCGCTGGCATGGCCAGCCAGCTCAGCCTGCTCACGCACAACGTGCCCATCGATTTTTCCGCCATGGCGGAACAGGAGGGGGTGCGCGTGGCCGACCTTGCCGCAGCACTGCACAACCAGCCCGCCCCCACCAACCGCGCTGACCTGCGCGACCTGCCCCTGATAACGCTGGATGATGAAACCGCGCAGGACTTTGACGATGCCATATGGGCGGAGGCAACCGATGCCGGTTTCCACCTTATTGTCGCCATTGCCGATGTCAGCCACTACGTGCGCGCCGGGTCCGCGCTGGACGCACAGGCGCGTGAGCGTGGAACATCCCTCTATCTGCCAGACCGGGTCGTGCCCATGCTGCCACCCAGCCTGTCGGCCAATGCCTGCTCGCTCCTGCCTGGGCAGGACCGGCTCTGCCTGTTCGCCGACATGCATATCTCGCACGAAGGGGAGCTGCTTGATGGCGCACTCGGCCGCGGCATCATGCGGAGTGCAGCCCGCCTGACCTATCAGGAAGCGCAAGACA
>CALCDN010000108.1 GCA_937900755.1 uncultured Acetobacter sp.
CATGCCAACCTGTTCAGTGAGCCACCGCGCCCTTCGGCCTACCCTGTGCAGGACCCCAATGCCCGCAGCCTGTTCGGGCGTGTTACCGGTGCGTTCCGCCGCGCGGCCACCCCGGAAGCACGGCAGGAACCCGTAGCACAGTCCCACCCCACAATCAGCCAGGCCGACCAGGGTGGCACGCGCCACGGGGATGGCGACACGGGGTTGGAAATTCCGACTTTTCTGCGCCGCTGAACACTATTTTTCATACCCTGCCTTACGGTTTTTTGCCGCATTGCAGGGTATGAAACACATGGCAATAATCATTGACTCGCATCTGAGCCGGACACGCCCTAGCGTCACCATGACGTAAATTTCCACACGCATATGGGGCAGTTCAGGACCATGAACAATCTGTCAGCGGCATTTACCCCGCGTTCCAAACCTGTGGAGAGTCTCCCGGCCCCCATGCGACAGATACGCCCCAAAACCGCCCAGGCCCAGCACACGCTGCACCATGCCATTTCCGCCGTGGGCATTGGCCTGCATACGGGCCGCTCCATTAACATCACCATAAAACCGGCACCCGCCGGGCATGGCATTGTGTTCCAGCGCACGGACCTGTCTGGGGCAGCCCCCCTGCCCGCACGGTATGACTATGTGCTGGAAACACACCTGAGCACTGTTCTGGGCGACAGGGCCCACCCCGAAAACCGGGTGGCCACAGTCGAACACCTGATGGCGGCACTGAACGGGTGCGGCATTGATAACGCCCTGATTTTGGTTGACGGGCCGGAAACCCCGGTTTTTGATGGTTCAGCCACGGATTTTGTGTTTTTGCTCGACTGCGCCGGACGCATGGCGCAAAGCCTGCCGCGCCGGGTTGTACGGGTTGTCCAGCCCGTCCGGGTTGAACACAAGGACGCATGGGTGGAACTGCTCCCCCATGATGGCCCCACCCTGCACCTGTCCATGAGCATTGATTTTTCAGCCCGCGCCATTGGCGTGCAAAGTTATGCCCTGGACCTGACCCCCACATCCTTCCGCAACGACCTGGCGAGTAACCGCACCTTTGCCATGCGCCAGGAAATTGAGGCCCTGCACAAGGCCGGGCTGGCACTTGGCGGGTCTCTGGACAACGCCATTGTGGTGGACAACGACCATGTGCTCAACCCAACCGGCCTGCGCTGCCCGGACGAGTTCATCCGCCACAAGATCATGGATGCGGTGGGCGACCTCTACCTGGCCGGGTGCGTGCTGCAGGCCAGCTTCAGGGGCCACCGTTCCGGTCATACGCTGAACAACCAGTTACTCCATGCCCTGTTTGCGCAAACCACCGCATGGCAGGACATGACAAACCTGCAATCCACTTCCGCTGCGGCTTGACCCTCTTTTTATTTAAGACACATTCAATAATCGGCGTTTCTTTGCTTTTCTTGACCCGCTGACATGCTATAAGATTTCGTCTCGATCTGAAGAGCCGGTATGTTTGATATTTCTATAAAAACACAGTCAATCCGTCGTCGTCTGCCGTTCGTGCTCTCAGCTCTTGTGCTGACCGGGCTTACGGGATGCAGCCTTTTGACCGGCAGCAAAAAAGCCCCTCTGGCCCCCAAGATCGCCCCACCAGAGACGCTTTACAATAACGGTATCGACGCCCTGCGCACCCGCCGTTACGAACTGGCTGCCGCTGAGTTTGAAACGCTCCAGCAGAATTACCCCTATTCGGGCTACATTCCCAATTCGCAGCTGATGGAAGGGTATGCCTATTACCTCAAAGGCAAATACCCCGATGCCGTGCAACAGCTGAACCGCTTTATCAGCCTGCACCCCACCAGCACTGATTCCTCCTATGCCTATTACCTGCGCGCCCTGTGTTTTTATGAACAGATCGCGGATGTGCAGCGTGACCAGCAGGGCACGGCGGAATCCATGGACGCACTGGAAGAAGTGGTCACCCGCTTCCCCCAGAGCAAATACGCCCGCGACGCCCAGCTTAAAATCGATCTGTGCCGCGACCATCTGGCCGGGAAGGAAATGCTGGTTGGCCGCTATTACCAGCGTGAACGCAATTATGAAGGCGCCATCAACCGCTACCAGCGCGTTGTGCAGGACTTCCAGACCACCAACCACGTGCCAGAAGCACTTGAGCGCATGGTGGAAGTCTACCTTGACCTGGGGCTGACCGACCAGGCCCGCAAGGCGGCCACTGTTCTGGGGTACAACTACTCCAGCAACAAATGGTACCGCTACGCCTATGACAAGCTTAAAAGCCACAATCTGCTGGATGGCAAACTGCCTGTTCCGGGCAAACCCGTAACCGCGGCCGACAAGCCAGACGTGGATAAATCCCATACGTCGGACACGCGTGATGAGCGTATGGCCGCACCGGCCGCCATGCAGCCCGGCAGCACCGCACCGGCTCCCGCTCCACCCCCCGCCCCGACTGTGGCAAAAGCCCCGGCAAACGCACAGGCCGTAACAACGCCGCCCCCTGCTCCCAAAAAGTAATTCGGGGCCTGTCACTTTTCCTCTTGAACTAAGAACACAACAGGAACATACAGAACATGCCTTTTCTGCCCACAGCAAAGGCATGTCTGTTCAGGCTTACGCGGGAGCAGGCGCGTTTGTTCGGTCTGTTCTGCAGACTCCAGTCATTTCAGGTGTGAACCTAAAAGCCGGATGTCGCCATGCTGACACATCTTTCCATCAGAGACGTTGTGCTGATCGAGGCACTCGACCTTGCCCTCCATCCCGGCTTTACCGCCCTGACGGGGGAGACCGGGGCAGGCAAATCCATTTTGCTGGACAGTCTGGGTCTGGCCATGGGCGAGCGCGCCAATGCCGGGCTGGTCCGCTCTGGCGCTGAGGAAGCACGCGTTACGGTCTGCTTTGAAACGCCGGCCCATCACGCGGTTTACGCGCAGCTCGAAGAACAGGGAATTCCCGCCGACAAGGGTGAGCCGCTGGTCCTGCGCCGCGTGATCTCGCGCGAGGGGCGCTCTCGCGCATGGATCAATGACCAGCCCGTGGGCCTGACCCTGCTCCGCAAGGTTGCCGCGGCCTTGATAGAAATTCAGGGCCAGCATGAGCAGATGGGGCTGGCGGACGCCACCACCCACCGTGGCCTGCTGGATGCGTATGGCATCAAACCCGCCCTGCTCAAAAAGGTGGCGCAGGCGTTTACCAGTTGGCAGGACCTGCGCCAGAGCCTGGCCGAGGCCCAGCAGGCGCTCGAAGACGCTGCCCGCGAGGAAGAATGGCTGCGCCACACTGTGGACGAACTTTCCACCCTAGCTCCCCAGGCTGGGGAGGAAAGCCAGTTGGCCCAGCAGCGCCACAGCCTCCAGCAGGCCGAACGCAGGGGCGAGGCCGTGGCGGCCGCCCTGTCCGAGCTTACTCCGCGCGACCGCCGCTCCACCGGGCCAGCCGCGGCCCTGCGTGCGGCCAGCCGCGCACTTTTGCGGCTGGTGCCGTCCTCCGCCCCCGACAACGCCACGCAAGAAACCGATGCACTGGCAAGCCGCACCACGGAAGCCCTGAGTGCGCTGGAAAACGCGGAAAACGCACTGGCCGAGGCGGAAAGCCTGCTCTCCCGCCTTATGGCGGACACGGAAGCCAACCCGCGCGAGCTGGAGGAAACGGAAGAGCGGCTGTTCGCGCTGCGCACCGTGGCGCGCAAGCACAATGTGCTGGTGGATGACCTGGCCACCTTGCTCGCACAACTCAGCACCCGCCTGAATGTGCTCGAAAACGGCGCCACCGAACTGGAAAGCCTGCGCGAGGCGGCAAACGCTGCCCGCCTGGCCTACATGGCCGCGGCACAGGAGCTGACCGATGCGCGCACCCATGCGGCAAAAAAAATGGAACAGGCCGTAACCGCCGAACTCAAACCCATAAAGCTGGAAAAAGCCCGTTTTCTGGCCGAGTTGCAACCACTCCCCGCAGAGCAGTGGAGCCGCCACGGCATGGAGCAGGTGACGTTCCTTATTGCCGCCAACCCCGGCCAACCCCCAGGCCCCATTGCCAAGGTGGCCTCCGGTGGCGAGTTATCCCGCCTGATGCTGGCGCTCAAGCTGGTTCTGGCGGGGCAATCGGGCATTGGCGCGCTTATTTTTGACGAAATTGACGCAGGCGTTGGTGGGGCCACGGCTGCGGCCATTGGCGAGCGCCTGCACCGGCTGGCCCTTAATGTGCAGGTGCTGGCCGTTACCCACAGCCCCCAGGTTGCCGCCAGCGCGGACGCACACCTGCGTATTGGCAAACAGACCCGCAACGGGCAAACAGCGACCCACGCCACCTTGCTGGCCCAAACTGAGCGCAGGGAAGAAATCGCACGCATGCTGGCCGGAGCCACCATTACCGCTGC
>CALCDN010000109.1 GCA_937900755.1 uncultured Acetobacter sp.
CAGAAGACAGCGCCGTGGCGGCCATGGCCACCCAGCTGGCCCAGACCCTGCGCGACCAGCGCAACCCCGGGCTGGTGGAAACACTGGTGCAGGAATTCGCCCTCTCCTCCGCCGAGGGCGTGGCGTTGATGTGCCTGGCCGAGGCCCTGCTGCGTATTCCCGACATGGCAACGCGCGACGCCCTTATCCAGGACAAGATCGGCGAGAGCGACTGGCTCTCCCACGCAGGGCGCGGCAAGCCGTTATTCGCCAACGCCGCCGCATGGGGGCTGGCCCTGACCGGCCGCGTTGTGGCCGACCATGATGACAGGACCCTGTCTGGCGCACTCATGGGTTTTGTGGAGCGAAGCGCCCGCCCGGTTATCCGCAAGGCGGTGGATGCGGCCATGCGCCTGATGGGCGAGCAGTTTGTGCTGGGCCAGACCATTGAACAGGCCCGCAAGAACAGCAAAAATCTCGAAGATATCGGCTTTTCCTATTCCTACGACATGCTGGGCGAGGCCGCCTACACCGCCGCCGATGCCCAGCGCTACCGGCAGGACTACATTAACGCCATTACCGTCATCGGGCGTAGCGCCAAAGGGGCCAATGTTTACGAACGGCCCGGTATTTCCATCAAACTTTCCGCACTCCACCCCCGCTACGCCCGCGCGCAGCATGCGCGGGTCATGGGTGAACTCCTGCCCGTTGTGCAAGAACTGACCCTGCTGGCCCGCCAGTACGACATTGGCATCAACATCGACGCCGAAGAGAGCGAACGGCTCGATATTTCGCTCGACCTGCTCGAAGCCCTGTGCGCCACACCAGGGCTGGAAGGCTGGAACGGCATTGGCTTTGTGGTGCAGGCCTACGGCAAGCGCGCGCCTTTCGTGCTGGACTACATTATTGACCTGGCGCGGCGCACCAGCCGCCGGATTATGGTCCGCCTTGTTAAAGGGGCTTACTGGGACAGCGAAATTAAAAAGGCGCAGGTTGAGGGCATGACGGATTACCCCGTTTATACCCGCAAATGCCATACGGATGTCAGCTACATTGCCTGTGCGCGCAAACTGCTGGACGCGCGCGATGTGATTTTTCCGCAGTTCGCCACGCACAACGCGCGCACGCTTTCCACCATCTACACGCTGGCCGGACAAAAATACGAGATCGGGTCTTACGAGTTCCAGTGCCTGCACGGCATGGGCGAGCCCCTGTACCGTCAGGTTGTGGGGGCAGACAGGTTCAACCGCCCCGCGCGCATTTACGCACCCGTTGGCACGCATGAAACCCTGCTGGCCTATCTGGTGCGCCGCCTGCTGGAAAACGGCGCCAACTCGTCCTTTGTCAACCAGATTGGCGATAACGCCATTGCCATTGCCTCGCTGGTTGAAGACCCCATAACCTCGGCCCGGCGGTACACGCCCTTTGGCGCGCCCCATTCCGAAATCCGCAAGCCACTCGACCTGTTCGCACCCGAACGCCAGAACTCCGCAGGGCTCGATCTGGCTGATGACAGGGAGCTTGACGCCCTTGCCACAGGCATGCGCGCAGCCCCCCAGCAGTGGGAGGCAGCCCCCATTGTGCCCGGTGCGCCAACGTGTGGCGCGCCACGGCCCGTAACCAACCCCGCCGACCGGCGTGATGTGGTGGGCCACGTAACCTACGCCACGCCCGATACGGTCACGCTGGCCGTTGACGTGGCGCAAAAAGGCGTTGCGGACTGGGCCACCCAAACCCCGGCCACACGGGCGGACTCCCTGCTCAGGGCCGCTGATATGCTCGAAGAGCGCCACCCCGCCCTTATGGCCCTGATCTGCCGCGAGGCGGGCAAGTCACTCCCCAACGCCGTGGCCGAAATCCGCGAGGCCGTGGACTTCCTGCGCTATTACGCCGCCACCATCGGCCGCGATTTCGACAACGCCACCCATGTGCCCCTTGGCGTGGTCGCGTGTATCAGCCCGTGGAACTTCCCGCTCGCCATCTTTATTGGCCAGATTGCCGCAGCCCTGGCCGCGGGTAACGCCGTTATTGCCAAACCGGCGGAGGAAACACCGCTGATCGCAGCCGTGGCGGTTGATCTTCTGCACGAGGCGGGCATACCCGCCACCGCCTTGCAACTCCTGCCCGGTGAGGGCGACGTAGGCGCAACCCTGGTAGGGGACGCCCGGATCATGGGCGTCATGTTTACCGGCTCCACCGCCGTTGCCCGGCTTATCAACCGCCAGTTGCTCGGCCGCCGCACAGCCTCCGGCCAGCCCGTGCCGTTTGTGGCCGAAACCGGCGGGCAGAACGCCATGCTTGTGGATTCGTCCGCACTGGCCGAACAGGTTGTGGCCGATGTTCTGGCCTCGGCGTTTGACAGTGCAGGCCAGCGTTGCTCCGCACTGCGTATTCTGTGCGTGCAGGATGATTGCGCGGACCATGTTCTGGCCATGCTGCGTGGCGCCATGAACGAACTGCGTCTGGGCAACCCCTCCGCCCTGGCCACCGATGTGGGGCCGGTCATCACCCCCGAAGCCGCCACCGGCATTACGGCGCATATTGACGCATTCCGCCGCAGGAAGGCTCCGGTCCATGCCCTTGCCCTGCCACAAGCCTGCGCCAATGGCAGCTTTGTGCCGCCCACACTGATCGAGGTCCTGTCCATTCAGGACGTGGGGCAGGAAGTGTTCGGCCCGGTCCTGCATGTGCTGCGCTACCCACGCGCCCAGCTTGCCAATGTGCTGGCCGACATTAATGCCACCGGCTACGGCCTGACCTTTGGCCTGCACACACGCCTTGAATCCACCATGCAGAGCGTTCTGGAACAGGTGGAAGCAGGCAACCTGTACGTCAACCGCAACACCATTGGCGCGGTTGTGGGCGTGCAGCCCTTTGGTGGGCGGGGCCTGTCTGGCACCGGGCCAAAGGCGGGGGGGCCACTTGTTCTGCGCCGCCTGCTGGCGCAATGCCCTCCCCTGGCGCACATAGCGCCGGGCAGCACGCCACAGGCCATGGCGGAATGGACCACATGGCTGAACGCGCAGGGCGAAAGCGGGGCGGCCCAACGCGCCCATGCCCTTGCCCGCCAGCCTGTTACCAACGGGCAGATCACCCTGCCCGGCCCTGTTGGGGAGTTGAACCTTTACAGGCTGGGCGCACGGGGGACGGTGCTGTGCATCGCCCAGAGCAAAGCGGGGCTGTATGACCAGATATCCCTCGCTCTGGCTGGGGGGAACACCGCTGCCGTCATGGCGGACGCCCCACTTCTGGCGGCCATAACCACCCTGCCCCCCCTGCTTGGGCGCTTCGTGCGGCCTGTTTCCTCCGCCACGTCCCTTGCATGCGGGATTATACTGGGCGAAACCGACAACGAAACCTTCTGCGCCACACGCGCAATGCTGGCCGCGGGCAATGGCCCCATTGTTTCGGCCTACCTTACAAAAGATAGCCTTCCCTCGATCGAGGCAGTGCTGGAAGAACAGTCCCGCAGCATCAACACAACCGCCGCTGGTGGCAACGCCAGCCTGATGACCCTGAACTGACAGGGCACTCACGCCATATGTCAGGCCCGGCTTTTCCGCCGGGCCGTTTTTCTTCCGCATTACTCAGGAGATACAGTAACAACCCGTGCAGGGCATGATGCCAGACTGGTTATCGCCATTTTGCTTGTAACCATGGGCATGGGCATGGGCATGGGCATGCTGGATGCCATTTCCCTGCTCCATCTCAGGATTTTTGCAGGCTACATGACCGCCACCATTATTCTGATGGCTGTCAACATTGCAACGTCCCAGGCCATTGTGCTGTCCGGGCTGCCTGCTTTTGCTCCGCCATCACCCGCTGGCCTTGCGTCTGGACCATATGAGTATTCCCTGAAGCCTTTTTTGCCGGTCCAAACCAAACAGGGCCCGCCATGATCTGGCGGGCCCTGTTTGGTTTGCGCGCAGTGCTGTCAAAAATCAGGCTGGCTGTTTGTTCTGTGCGGCAAAGTAGGATGCCAGAGCGTAGCAGACCACAGATGTGCCCAGCGTTGCCAGGGCCGTCATGCGCTCTTCGGGGTTGAGGAGCATGGCCACAAACACCAGCACCACACCCCCAAGCGTTGCGTAATTGCAAAATGGGAACAGGAACAGCGTGTAATTGCCTTGTTCCGTTCCGTTACGGCGGGCGGCAAAGCGAGTGGTAATGTAGGCTGTTACAATCAGGCTATAAATCAGCAGGATAACCCCACCACTGCAACTCAGCAGAAAAGCAAAAATGGTCTGTGGCGCCAGAATGGACGAAAACGCCACAAGCGTGCCCGCAACACTGCTGACCGTAATGGCCAGACGCGGGGCCGAACTGGCGGAACGGCGGGTCAGGAACGCGGGAGCATCGCCCTGTGCGGCAAGCTCGGTCAACACGCGAGAAGTAATGTACATGGCGGAGTTGAGGCAGGAGAGAATGGCGCTAAGCACCACAATGCGCATCATCATCCCAGCACCTGGAATACCCATTGTGTCCATGGCCGTTACAAAGGGGGAGCGACCGGCAACAATGCTGCTCCACGGCACCACAAGCAGGATCATGGCCACGGAGGCGAGGTAGAACAGGGTCACCCGCGTACCCAGGCTCCGCGTCACCCGCGCCACGTTCTTGTCCGGCTCGGGAGACTCACCTGCGGCAACCGTTGCAATTTCCGACCCCATCATGGTGAACAGGATGGTGGGAATAATGGAGAGCACGGCCACAATGCCGTGCGGCATAAGCCCGCCATGCCCCACAAGGTTATGCCAGACCGGCACGCCGGGGCCAAAAGCATGCACCACATACAGCGCGCCAATGGCCACAAACGCCAGAATACTGAAAACCTTGACGGCCGAGAGCCAGAACTCACATTCGCCAAACACGCGGGGGGCGGCAAAATTGACCAGCTTGAGCAACACGATCAGCCCAATGGACAAGACCCATATGGGCAGGTGAATCCAGTCCTGTAGCAAAATCGCACCGGCTATGGCCTCGCTCCCCAGCACCACCACCCAGAAAAACCAGTAAAGCCAACCCGATGTAAAGCCGAGCCTGTCCCCATGGGCTGCGCGAATATATTCCACAAACGACCCGCGCCCAGGGTCGGCCACCACCATCTCACCCAGCATGCGCATCACCAGAATGACCAGCAGACCCACCAGAAGAAAAGCCAGCAGAACCGCCGGGCCGGTAGCCTGGATGGCGGCCCCGCTCCCCACGAACAGCCCCGCGCCAATGGTCCCGCCCAGTGCGATCATGGCGATGTGGCGGCTACGCAGGCCGGTAGCAGGTTTGACGGCAGACTTGGTGTTCGGCTCAGCCATGGAGAGGTCCTTTGTGCTTGTTGGCTTGGTGCGTTCATAACTCAAGAGGAATAAACAGGGAAATGCCCCCTAAAAATGCTTGTAAAAATAAGCCTCGATCACCCCTGCATGGTGGTCGATGTTTGGCATGGGCTGCCCCCCCGGCACACCGGCCTTTGACAGGGCACGCCCTGCTGGCCCGGCAAAGGCCGCCCCACCCGCAAGGGCTGCGGACGTGTTTTCGTCCAGTGTGTATTCAACGGAGGCGTCCAGCTCGTCCGAAACATGGCGGCCAATGTTTTGCAGCCCCATGCCAGAGGTATGAATAAGCGACAGATCGTAAAAATGCAGACCCAGCTTGAGTGAATCCTTCTTGCGGAACAGATGCACAGGGGGCACGACCGTCAGGTCGATCTGGTGGTCCTCAAGGTCGGACAGGGGGGCAAGGTACATGCCCACGATTTCACCCGGCCAGTAGCCGCCATAGGTGTAGCGCTTGCCATCATACAGAAAGAACGTGTCGTAGTTGTGCTTGACGCCGCCTGCGGAGTTTCTGCCGCCCCCAAAGCGCGTGTACCGGTAAAAAATATGCGGCGTCCATGGCAACGTGGAAAACGTATAGCCCGGCTCAAAATACATGCCGTACGCCGAAACACCGGTGTACCCGTTCCCCGGATGGCTGTTCTGCTCCGAAACAAAATTGCCGTAGAATGTAAAGTTTTTGGAAATACCCAACGCCTTGACCGGGAACAGCGTGCCGCCCCAGCTCAGGGCCGCCACGTTCATGCCGTCCCGGTCCGCACGGGTTGAATAGTCATAATGGGCAGAGGTATCCGCATCCCGCACATGAAAATAGGTGAGGGTCACATACGCCGCGCGGTCGGCATAGACCGAGGCGCCATGCCCGCCCACCCTGTTGGCAAACCATGTGACGTCAAACCCCACAAAGCTGGTTTTGGGCCGGTCGTAGCCCCGGTCAATATTATTGTCCGAGTTGCTTTCAAGCATGAACACATCCGCACGGATGGGGTCCCCCTCCAGCTTGATGACGCCCGGCCCCGAAAAGGCAAAACGCGGCGCATACCACCATGCCCCACGCTCGCCCGAACTGTAGGTGCCCTTGCCGATCAGGAACCCGTCATCCACGGCAAACGCCTGACGCCCGCCCTGCACGGTGAACATCTGCCGCCCCCCCGCCAGACTGACCGGCACCCGGACACCCGCATAAGCCTCCTCCAGATAGACAG
>CALCDN010000110.1 GCA_937900755.1 uncultured Acetobacter sp.
TGCGTCAGTGCGTCAGTGCGTCAGTGCGTCAGTGCGTCAGTGCGTCAGTGCGTCAGTGCGTGGCTGCCGCGCGCCGCATCCGCGCGCAAGCAGGATTTTACCCGCCGCGTGCACGGGCCAGCAGAAGGCGCTGCTCCTCAGCCAGTTCCGCCTGTACAGTCCGCACCAGTTGGGCAGCAGGCATGACTCTGGCCAAAGGAGCGCCCTGGCCTGCCCATTGCGCGCCAAAACCGGACACACCCACGGCTTTGGCCGCAGCATGGAGCGCCTTCCCCGCGGCATAGGCCAGGGGGTAATCCGGGGGTAATGGTGTCTCCCCCTCATCGGTCAACGCGGTAAAATGGTTGGGCAGCGTTCGCGCGGGCCTGCCGGAAATGCAGGTGGTCAAACGGGTATGGTACGCCGCAGGCCCCAGCAATGCCTGCCGGTACGGCGCATCGGCCGCAGATTCGGGGCATGGAACAAACGCTGTTCCCATCTGGGCCGCCACGGCCCCCAACGCCAGCATGACCGCCACACCCGCGCCATCCATAATGCCCCCCGCCGCCACAACAGGGCAATGCCCTCTGCTGGCCAGAAGCCGCGTTAGCGCAACAACACCCAGCCCGTCATCCGGTGCTGCGGGGTCAAACACACCCCTGTGCCCCCCGGCTTCCATTCCTTGCGCGATCACGGCGTCCAGCCCCGCCTGTTCGGCCATATGGGCCTCCGCAAGGCTGGTCACACTCGCCAGCAGCACCGCCCCCGTGCCGCGCAGGGCCGCAAGCTTTGCTGGCGCTGGCAGCCCAAAATGAAAACTGATAACAGACGGCCTGGCCACCAGCAGCATATGCAACATGTCCGGGTCGTCGACAAAACTGGTATAGGGGGGGTGCAACCCATCGGGGGGTGCCACACCAAACCGGGTAAACTGAGGCTGCAACCACGCAAGCCACGCTGCCTGCCGCGCCAGGTCGTGCCGGGGCGGAGCATGCACGAACAGGTTAACATTGAAGGGTCGCGTTGTGCGTGCCCGCACCTGCGCAATCATTTCATGAGCACCTGTCGCATCCGTTGCCCCGAGACCAATGGCCCCCAACGCGCCCGCATTGCACACCGCCGCCGCCAAAGCCGGAGTGGACACACCCGCCATAGGGGCCTGTAAAATAGGCACGCTCAGCCCAAGCCGGTCAATAAAAGACACGCCACACCGCTCCCACGCAAGCAGGTGCCCAAACCAGACACGGTCCGCCGGGCCACCTTAACTGGTTCTGACAAATGAAACGCCACCACTTGACCACAAAACCGTATAAATTCCATAGCCACATGTGAAAATTAAATTAATTGTTTATCCAAACTATCAAAATTAACTTTCAAACACGGATCTGCATTATGAACATGGAGATTTTTCAGCATAAGTATGCCATATGGCACTCATAGCAAAATGAAACAGGCACACTGGCCATCATAAGGAAAAAAACCATGATACTACGGAATACCACCGTAAAAACCGTTTTTCTTTTAAGTGTTGCGCTGCTTGTCTCACATTCGGCAAAAGCTGAAACCAATGTTATTGGCCTGGGAAATTTTGCTTGCGAAAAATACCTGAAACTTCTGGATATCAACCCCCGCTCGGATGAAAAATTCATGGCCTGGGCGCAGGGCTACATCAGTGGTCTCAGCAATGACCTTTCGCAGGCCAACCCCAACACCAACACCAATGACTTTGTCAGCAACATGACCTATGGGTCCGAAAAAATAAAACAGGCCTGTATCGAAAACCCGGAATCCAAATTCTATACTGCTGTGGAGAGTGCGTTCCACGACATTGAAAAACATCAGGGCAACGAATAGCCCCTGATTTTATCTGGTAGTTTTATCCGGGTTTGCACGCCACCCAGCGCCACATTCTTCTTCATTGTTCGTATCCGTGGCGCTTTTCAACCTGATTCACACCCTTGGTACAGACCCGTGAATAACCCTGTGGATAATGGGCATAAAATAAAATGCCGCCCATCCTGTCCACCCCCCAAAGCCGCAAAAACCATTGCGAATTTCGTGGTCCATACGCGGTCGGCGGTCCCTCTTTGAGGCTACCCAACAAACCGGTATTTTACCCGTGCCCCCCGGAGCCATCGCCTTACGCCCTTCATGGGCACGGCCTGCCCGCCCCCGACACCATCAGCCACACCCACGGGCGTGGCCACACGCCTCGCTCGCTTCGTACGCCTGAACCTGCAAGTTTTCCGGCAGCCCAAGCTTGTGCTGTTCAGTTTGACGTGCCGCCCTTTTCAAAAGGAGAGTCGCCCCCAACTAGGCTTTCCTTTTTTTCATCTGTTTCCTGTGCCGCGTTTCAGACAACAAAAAAACCCGCCTTTGTGGGGCGGGTTTATCGTATCCAATCAAGGACTTGCGCAT
>CALCDN010000111.1 GCA_937900755.1 uncultured Acetobacter sp.
GGCAAGGCCCGCCTGCGCATGGCCGCCTACGCCAATCTTGTGACCGACCCGGATGTGAAGGACGCCATCTCGCGCAATGCGTGGGAAGAAAACCGGCACAAGGAAGTGCTGTCCAAAATGGTGGCGGCCTACAACATTCCCATGGCCCCCGAACCCCCGTATGTTGAGCCAAAGGACGTGGAATGGGCCTATCTGGTCACGGGCTTTTCCGAGTGCGTGGACAGCTTTTTTGCCTTTGGCATGTTCGAACTGGCCAAGCGCTCAGGCTACTTCCCCGAAGCGCTGACCGACACGTTTGAGCCGATCATGCAGGAGGAATGTCGCCACATCCTGCTGTTCGCCAACTGGCTGGCCTGGTACCGCGCGGTTATGCCGTGGTGGCGTCGCCCGTTCTTCGAAGCCAAGGTCTGGGCTGTGTGGGGCTTCCTGGCCTATGAACGCATGAGCCTTGCCCGCACGGTGGATGATAGCGGGCAGGTCCACACGCAGGATAACAACTTTACGGTGACCGGCACCAAGGTCGTGAGCAACATCCAGATCAGCCTGCCGGACTTTATGGACCTGTGCCTGGAAGAGGACGACCGGCGTTTTGCTGGCTACGACCCGCGTCTGCTGCGCCCGACCACCCCCCCTACCATAGCGCGCGTTATTCGTGATGTGGGCCGGGCGTGGGAATTTGCCTCGGGTATTTTCAAGGCCAACACCAACAAGGCCGCCTGAGCGCTTCTGGTTCTTGTGGTGTTGCTGGCAGCCTGCCCCCGCATGGGGGCAGGCTGTTTTGTTTTGGGCAAGCCTGCATGGTCTTTTTGTCGTGCGGGCAAAGGGGGTGTAAAACAGGGTGCGAGCCTCATACCCTTTCCCAAACCCGGCCGGGCATGGGGCTGGCCGGGGTCGTCAAGTTGGAACACAGGAGCACAGTGGCGCAATGACCGAGTATTCCCCTCCACGGGTGTGGGTCTGGAACAGGGGCACTGGTGGCGCGTTCGCCAGTACCAACCGCCCCGTGGCTGGCCCCACGCACGAGCAGGCTCTGCCCGTGGGCAGGCACCCGCTGCAACTTTACTCCCTTGCCACGCCCAACGGGGTCAAGGTCACCACCATGCTGGAGGAACTTCTGGCCCAGGGCCACGCGGGGGCCGAGTATGATGCATGGCTGATCCGTATTGGAGAAGGGGACCAGTTTGGCAGCGGGTTTGTGGACATCAACCCCAATTCAAAAATTCCGACCATGGTGGACCATAGTGGTCCAGAGCCGATCCGTGTTTTTGAATCGGGTTCCATTTTGCTGTACCTGGCCGAAAAATTTGGCGCCTTTATCCCCAAGGATGTCAGGGGCCGCACCGAATGCCTGAACTGGCTGTTCTGGCAGATGGGGAGCGCGCCCTACGTGGGGGGTGGGTGTGGGCATTTTTACGCCTATGCGCCGCATAAAATAGAATACGCGATCGACCGCTTCGCCATGGAAACCAAGCGCCAGCTTGATGTGCTCAACCGCAGGCTGGCCCAGAACCGCTATGTCGTGGGGGACGAATACACCATTGCCGACATGGCCATTTTTCCCTGGTATGGCTGGCTGGTGGAGGGCTGGCTGTATAACGCGGCCGAGTTTTTGCATGTGCAGGAGTACCCGCATGTGCAGCGCTGGGCCACGGACCTGCTGACCCGCCCCGCCGTGCGGCGCGGGCGCATGGTCAACCGCATATTCGGTGACCCCGCCAGCCAGTTGCACGAACGCCATGACGCCAGTGATTTCACCACCAGGACGCAGGACAGGGTGGATACACCAAAAACCTGAAAACCCATCTGATGGGCGCAGGGTTTTGCGTGGGCGTGTTGTGTGTTCTTGGCCGACAGGCCCCTTTTGGGCCGGGCGGCAGGGGCTGCCATATCGGGGCCGCCTGCCGGGCCGGTTGGGCAGGTTTTTAAAAACAGGGCTTTAAAAATAGGGATTGCGGTTCAGGATTTTTTTACAAATTCGGATTTCAGGTTCATCGCGCCAATACCGTTTATCTTGCACGCAATGTTGTGGCCGTCCGTGCCGTCCACCAGTTTGATGTTCTTGACCTTGGTGCCACTTTTGACCACCAGAGAGGACCCCTTGACCTTCAGGTCCTTGGTTACGGTAATGGTGTCTCCATCAGCCAGCACATTGCCGTTGGCGTCATGGATCGCGCCTGTGCCATCTGCGTCCGTGTTTGCGGCACTGGAGGAATGTTCGTTCCATTCATGCGCACATTCGGGGCAGACCCACAGCCCGCCATCTTGGTAAATGTGCTCGCAGCCGCATTGCGGACAGTTGTGTTCGTCGCTCATGGTCATCCCCCCGTGGTTACAATGGGGGGCAACCTAATACATGCGCCAGCCAATAGAAATAGCGGCCCGCCCCATGCGCTACATCTGCCACATGCGCGCGCAACGTGTTTACGCGGTGGCGGAGCTCACGGCCTGTGTGGCCGGTTTGCGGTGGGCGCGCACGCATAGCAGCACGCTCAGCACCACACAGGCAAAGGCCAGTGCTTCCGTGCCTGTGGGCAGGCGCTGTTCCCATATAAATCCGTAACAGAGTGAAAACAGGGTTTCAAACAGGATCATCTGCCCCACCAGTGTAAGTGGGAGAAGCTGGTTCATCCGGTTCCACAGCGCATTGCCCGCGATGGAGGCCAGCAGGGCAATGCCCGCACTGACCAGTGCGAAGTTGCGCCATTGCTCCCCCCCGTGGGGTGTGGGGTCCAGCAGCAGGGCAAGGGGGAGCAGGGCAACATTCTGCGCCCCTGTTGCAAGCCCGGTCAGCAGGTTCCAGTCATGGGCGGAAAAATGCCGCTGGCGCACAAGGGCGCGGCTGTTGCCCACGGCATAGAGTGTCCAGGAGCCAAGGGCGGCCATGGCGCAGAGCAGGCCAAACAGGGGGGCGCGGGCCACGGTGTGCGCGGGGGCATGCAGGGCCTGCCAGCCAATGCAGCCCGCCCTGGCAACACACAGCATAATGGAGGGCATGAGCTGGCGCAGGGGAAGGGCGTTTTTGTCCCGGCTTCCAGCCAGCGTGACCAGTACGGGCAAAAAGCCGATGACAAGTGTGGTGGTGGTCATGCCCCCGTTTTTGACAGCGCTGGAGAGCAGCACGTAATAGGCGGTATTCCCCGCAAAGGAGAGCCAGTTGAGGGTCCACCATGTGCGCAGGTGCACGGTGTGGCTTAAAACCCGCCAGCGCGGCGCCACCATGGCGGTGGCGAACAGGCCGTACAGCACGTAGCGGCCACAGGCCATTTCCAGCGGGGTAAAACTGCGGATCAGTTCAGGAGCCAGAAAGACCAGACCCCACAGCGCCCCGGCGCCAGCACCGCAGGCAATTCCTTTGCCAAGGTTGTGGGGTTCGGCTGGGTCGTGCATGGGTTTTTGCCGCCTTGGTCGGGGAATTGGGCCAGGTTGCCACCACGGTACGTGGTGCTGCGCATGGGCAGTGTGTGCCTCTTAGCCACAAGTTCGGGCCCTGTGCAATTTGCCGCATGGGGGGCGTACGCATTGCGTGGGGTTGGGGTGTGTGTCCGGTGCCGTGGTGTCAGGTTAAAAACCGTTTGTGTCTCAGGCGTTGCCAAAACGTCTGTAACGGAATGGCGGCGGGGTGGCCGGGCGCTGGGCAATGGCCTGTTTGACCACTTTGTGATCGGGGGCCATGTGGCAGACCGGGTCCGCTGCATCCGCCTTGCCCGCAAGGGCCAGCGCCTGGCAGCGGCAGCCGCCCCAGTCCTCCTCCTTGAACGCGCAGGAGTGGCAGGGTTCGGGCATCCAGTCCGTGCCACGGAACAGGGTAAAAATGGGGGCGTCTTCCCATATGGCGGCAAGGCCTGCCTCGCGCACAGTGGGGAAAGGGATGTTGGGTATGGTTTCCGCCGCGTGGCAGGGCAGAACCCTGCCCGTGGGGGTAACATTCAAGAACCGCTGCCCCCACCCGCCCATGCAGGGCTTGGGCCGGTCCTCGTAATAATCGGGGGTGACAAAATCTATGCTCATGCGCCCCGCAAGCCTTGTGCGGGCGGCGTTGACGGCTTCGGTCGTGGCCTCGATCTGGGCGCGGTCGGGCAGGAGGGCATCGCGGTTGAGCAGGCCCCAGCCATAGTATTGGGTGTGGGCGATTTCCACCCGCCGTGCGCCAAGCTGTTCGGCCAGGTCCAGCATGGCGGGCACGCGCTGCGCATTTTGGCGGTGAATGACAAAGTTGAGCGTCAGTGGCAGGCCTTCGGCGGTAATCAGGCGCGCGGCCTCCAGCTTTCTGGCGTGGGCACCGGCCATGTTGGCAATGCGGTCCGCGCTGGCGGGCTCCACGTCCTGAAAGGATAACTGGATGTGGTCCAGCCCCGCATCGGCCAGGGCGCGCAGGCTCTCAGGGCGGATGAGCACGCCTGATGTAATCAGGTTGGAATACAGGCCAGCCCTGGCGGCATGGCGCACAAGGTCGGGCAGGTCGGGGCGGGCCATGGGCTCCCCGCCCGAAAAATGCACCTGCAACACGCCCATAAGCGCTGCCTCGTCCAGCACACGCTGCCACTCCGCGGTGCCCAGTTCCTGCGTTCTGGGGTCGAGCATGAGCGGGTTGGAGCAATAGGGGC
>CALCDN010000112.1 GCA_937900755.1 uncultured Acetobacter sp.
GTGGTCCCGTCTCGATCGAGATGACAACAGCGCTGCCATCCGGGCGACGGGAGCGTTCCGCCAGAGCGACAAAGCGCCTTGTGACCTCATTGCGCTCGGCTTGAGTGGCGTGGCTTTTAAAGCGGAACAGAACCACATGCCGGATGATCCCCGGTTTGTAATCTGGTGCTGTAAAGCGAATATCACCAATGTTTTGCGCGTCATTGCGGACCTGTTGCGCTATGGCCCCTGTAGGTGTGACCCTGACAGGGCTTGCCAGGGCCTGCGCGCAGGTGACGCATATCAGGGTTAAAAACCCGGATATGCGCAGATGTGTCTGACGTGTCATGAACAATGAACCGCAGTTATGAATTAAGGGGCGGGTGGGGCTGCCTTTATCCTTTTATCCTGCTCAGGGAGCAGGATTTGAGTGAACCTGATGAATGGCGTTTATTTTTGCTTCAAGTTCTGGAGAAATAACCAGGTCAAGGGACCCAAGGAGGGCCTCAAGCTGGGCAATGCTTGTGGCGCCAATAATGTTTGATGTGACAAATGGCCTGCCTGTTACAAAGGCAACCGCAAGCTGGATCGGGTCCAGTCCTTCTTGTTGTGCCAGAGCATGGTACGCGCCAATGGCCTCATCCACGCCGGGTTTTTCATACCGCTGGCCACGGTTGAAAAGCGTGGTACGGGCACCCGCGGGCCTTGCCCCATTAAGATATTTCCCTGTCAGGTAGCCTTGCGCCAAGGGAGAGTAGGCAAGGAGCCCGACATGTTCACGCAGGGCCATTTCCGCCAGACCTATTTCAAACGTGCGGTTGATCAGGTTGTAGGCGTTCTGGATGGAAGCCACGCGTGGCAGCCCGGTTTTTGAGGCGGCCAAAAAACTGGCGACACCCCATGCGGTCTCGTTTGATAGACCGACATGACGAATTTTTCCCTCATTAACAAGGTCGCCCAGTACGCCCAGAGTTTCCTCAACGGGGACCGCGTCATCTTGTGGCAGGTTTTTGAATGTGGTGCCGCCTTCGCCAAACAGGCCTATCGTCCGGTCGGGCCAATGGAGTTGATAAAGGTCAATATAGTCCGTACCCAGGCGGCGCAGACTTCCCTCAAGGGCATAGCGGATTTGGCGGGGGGTCAGCCGGGCTGGCTCTCCATCCGGCCGGTACCAGGGGGATGATGAACGCCCGACAACCTTGCTGGCAATAACCAGCCGGTCGCGGCCCCCACGGGCTTTAAGCCAGTTTCCAAGAATGGTTTCCGTGGCGCCGTATGTTTCCGCGCGAGGAGGAATGGAATAAAGCTCCGCCGTATCAATAAAATTGATGCCCCGATCCAGCGCCAGATCAAGCTGGGCATGCCCTTCGGCCTGCGTGTTCTGTTGGCCAAATGTCATTGTGCCCAGGCAGAGTTCACTGACCATGATGCCGGTACGACCAAGTTCGCGTTTGTTCATGTCTGCGGCCTGTTGAAATAAGGGTAAAAACTGAGTCTGTTATCATGGAAGGAAAACAGGTTTGAAACAAGAGGACCCGTTTTTGAAAAAGTTGATATGCTGAAAATGGAGCTGGACCATAAGTATAGTAATATATAAATTCGGATATTGTATTGAAATTTCAAGAGAAAACATTTACTGTTATCTGTGGTGTTATAAATATTTTGGAGGAATTCATGCTTACCCTTGAAAACATTGGCAAGGTCTCCTCTTCTGTGCATTTACCTGATTATAACCCCCTGGATATTAAAGCCGGTATTGTTCATTTTGGCGTTGGCAATTTTTTTCGTGCGCATGAAGCACTCTACATTGATAAAATTCTCAAAGCGGAGCCAACATGGGGCATTATTGGAGTGGGGCTGACAGACAGTGACCACTCCCGCAAAAAAGCGGCCATGTTCAAAGCGCAGGACTGCCTTTATTCCCTGACCGAATGTGCTCCTGGAGGAGCGCGCACGGTGCGGGTTATCGCCGCGCTGCGCGACTACCTTCTGGCGGCACAAGACCCGCAAAAGGTTCTGGAGCATTTAAGCCACCCCGATATTCGGATCGTCTCCATGACCATAACAGAAGGGGGCTACAATATTAACGAGGTTACTGGCGCATTTGACCTTGATAACCATGCCGTGCGCAGGGATTTGCAGAACCCTGAAAACCCGGCAACGATTTTTGGTTATGTCGTGGCCGCTCTGCGCCGCCGGCGCGATGCGGGTCTGAAGGCGTTTACCATTATGTCCTGTGACAACCTGCGGCATAATGGAGATGTCGCACGCAAGGCTTTTCTGGGCTTTGCACAGGCGCATGACCCCGAACTGGCGGAATGGATTGCACATAACGCCACCTTCCCCAACGCAATGGTAGACCGGATTACACCAACCGTTACCCCGGATTGCGCGCAACAGTTGAATACCGCCAGTGGACTGGAAGATGACCTGCCTGTCGTGGCGGAGGATTTTCACCAATGGGTGCTGGAAGACAGCTTTGCCGATGGACGCCCCGACCTGGCGCATGCAGGGGTGCAGTTTGTGAAAGATGTTACAGATTATGAGCACGTTAAAATTCGCATGCTCAACGCCTCTCACATCATGCTCAGCTTTCCGGCTATCCTGCTTGGGTATGCGCACGTGGATCAGGCAGTCAAGGACCCGGCACTCAAACAGAACGTGGAAAATTTTTTAAACCGGGATGTCATTCCAACGCTCAAGGCACCCCCGGGGGTTGACCTGCAAGAGTATATGCAAAGTGTTCTCAGCCGTTTTTCCAACCCCGCCATGGCGGACCAGACCCTGCGGATCGCCAGTGATGGATGCGCCAAAATTCAGGTCTTCTGGACCGAGACAGTGCGTAAGCTCCTGCTTGGCAACAAAGACTGTTCACGCATGGCGTTTGGCATGGCCGCTTATCTGGAAATGCTGCGAGGCGTCAATGCACTGGGGCAGACATACACAACGTCCGAACCAGCATACGCACAAGTGCCGGAGGCCCTTATCCATTCCGATGATTATGCGGCAGGGTTGAAACTGCCTGCATTTGACGCATGGCGGGACCTGGACAGTAGCGTGCTGGACCGGGAAGTTATTGAACTGCGCAAGATTATACGCTCCCAGGGCGTTCTGGCCGCTTTGGCAACATTGCCCGCCTGAAAAGCGCAACCCTGTCTGGCGTTCCGTGGAGCACGTCACACAGCACCACGTTCGCGTGACAGTGCGGAACCGTGCTGTCAGCCTACCGTTGGGGTAGAAAGGGCATCTGATGTTCAAAGCCACGGCCCCAATGGCCTTGAGCCGTTCATAACCGATAACACTGTGTCTTTGCCGTGTGTGCGGCAAAGCATGGCGGTCGGTTGTGCTGGCTTGGGGTGAGGCATGCCTGTGGCAATGTGAGTGCCCCATGTGGGCGCGTTTGCAACCGGAGAAAAGAACATGACGGCACCGTATAGCCTACGGGATGTGGGCATTGGCATAGATGCCACGGGTGTGCGCAACGAAAGTGATTCAATGGGTGCAATAGATGTACCCGCCAATCACTACTGGGGCGCTCAGACACAGCGCAGTCTGGTGCATTTTTCCATTGGGCGAGACCATATGCCCATTGAACTCTGCCGCGCCTACGGAATAGTCAAAAAAGCGGCGGCACAGGTTAACCTGGCGGACAAGCGCCTGCCAAACTGGAAAGCCGCAGCCATTATTCAGGCTGCGGATGAAGTGAGCACTGGCCTGCTGGATGCTGAATTTCCGCTTTTTGTCTGGCAAACGGGGTCAGGCACACAAACCAATATGAATGTGAACGAGGTTATTGCGAACCGGGCCATTCAGTTACTGGGTGGACAGATCGGCTCCAAAACACCCGTGCACCCCAATGATGACGTGAACATGGGCCAATCCAGCAATGATTCATTTCCTACCGTCATGCATGTCGTGACACTGCTGGAAATTGAAAAAACGCTTGTTCCCCAGGTTGAAGCACTCATCAGTTGTATTCGCGCCAAAGCGCACATGTGGAACGCCGTGGTCAAAATGGGCAGAACGCATCTGCAGGATGCCGTGCCACTTACGGTGGGGCAGGAGTGGTCCGGCTGGGGGCAGCAGCTTGAAAACGCATTGGATGGCCTGCTCTCCGCCAGAGCGGGCCTGATGGAACTGGCAGCCGGGGGCACGGCCGTTGGCACAGGCCTGAACGCGCCCAAGGGCTTTGGCAAAGCCATTGCCGAACATATTGCTGTCCTTACCGGTGTATCTTTTGTTACCGCGCCCAATAAATTTGCAGCACTTGGGGGGCTGGACGCCATGGTGCGAGCATCGGCAGGGTTGCGTGGGCTTGCGGTAACCTTGATGAAAATCGCCAACGACATGCGATGGCTCGGGTCCGGGCCACGTTGCGGGCTGGCGGAACTTAACCTGCCGGAAAACGAACCCGGTTCATCCATCATGCCCGGCAAGGTCAACCCCACGCAGTGCGAAGCCCTGATCATGATAGCAACACAGGTGCTGGGGAATGATGCAACGGTCGCGTTCGCGGGCGCGCAAGGTAATTTTGAGCTGAATGTCATGCGGCCTGTCATTGCGGCCAATGTTTTGCATGCCATACGTATTCTGGCGGATGGGTGTCGGAATTTCAGGCAGTTTTCGGTTGAGGGAACCACGCTGAACGAGCAGAAGATCAGGCACTACGTGGAGGTGTCTGTCATGCTGGTAACGGCCCTTAGCCCGGTTATCGGGTATGATAAGGCCTCCGCCATTGCCCACCGCGCCATGGAGCGGAATGAAACGCTCAGAGAGGCCGCTTTGGCGTCTGGTGTCAGTGCCGCCGTTTTTGATAGCACTGTGGACCCGCGCCAAATGGTCGGGGAGGGGCTGGCAGGCGCATGAGGCCGAAGACAAGACCCATGGGCCAAAACGTGTTTTTTTTCCAAGTCACCAGGACTTGATACAAATCATTGCTCTGTGATGTGGTGTGGGAGCAACCTCACACATAACTTCTTGGCGGAAGGGGAAAAGGGAGGCACTTGTGCCTCCCTTTCTTTTTATCTCTGGGCAGGCAATCCGCCCATGCTCAGGCCGTTTGCTGGACGGTATGGAAATCCGCGGCCTTGGGCTGCTTCTTCTTTTTTTCCAGCATTTCGGTATGTCTATGCGCTTCGGGCGAAATACGCAGGCAGAGGGTAAGAATTCCCGCAACCAGATACAGCCCGGAAAAACTCCAGATCACACCTTCCAGGCCCATACCCAGCCAGGACTCACAAATACTGACTACGGCAGGCCCTACCCATGTGCTTGCCCCAGCCCCCAAACCCAGAATGGAAAGAGCCGCGGCTTTTTCCTTGGGGCAGATCAGGGGCATCAGGCCGGACATGGGTACGAAGGCAGCAACGGTACCGCCGTAAACAAAGCCCGCAATTGCCGCCAGCGTAAAATTGCCCGGATACCAGAGCGGCACATAGTAAAAGAGGGGAATGGTCACACAGCAGCCAACGCAGCCGCCAATGGCAATGACAAAACGGTGGCCAAGCTTGTCCGCCAGCATGCCCGCGGCAAGATTGAACAGAATGTTACCAAGAAAGATAAGGGATAGCAGGTCAAGCCACTGGGATTGGGAAAAATGAAGCTGGTCCACAAAAAAAGCGGGCATAATCGCCAAAAACGCATATTCGGATGACGTATTGACGGTTCGGATAATACCGGACACCAGCGTTTTTGGTTCACGCCACATAATGCTGATGGACCCGAAAAAAACCTGCTTTTTGTCCGCATTGGCCCTAACCAGCGGTTTGGACCCAATAGGCTCGCGCACAAAGAACAGGGCAATCAGCCCACCAATAATAACCAGACCCAAGGAGCACCAGAAGGTCGCCAGTTCACCAATATAGGGAATGGTATAGCGTGCGAACTGCGACCCCAGGGTTGGCAACCCGGCGGAAAAGGAAAACCAGAACCAGCCTGCGGCTGAACCAAGCATCCGTGCAGGTGTGGCGGCAGCAATCCAGACCAGAAAACCATAGGCGAACAGTGGGTAGGCAAAACCACGCAGGGTGTAGAACAGCAATGTCATGGACAGATTGTCCGGCCCCAGCCCAAGGGACAGAAACCCCACTTCCAGCACGGCCCAGAGCAGCAACCCCGCCCACATGGTACGCCTTGGCCCATACAGATCGGATAATGGTCCGGCCAGCCATGCGGACAGCATGACGGTCACGCCATATGTTGTAAACATGAGGTTTACATCACCCTGGCTATGCCCATGATGCAGCATGTATGTGTCCAGGTATCCGGCTTCCACGCCATCGCCGACCATGAACAGGAGCAGGCCGACAAAACCGAAAAAGAGGGGTTGGGGAATACCCAAAAAGGCGGCGAGGCCACGCGGTTGCGTGGATGACTGAGGGCTGGTCTCTGGCAAGACGCTCTCTCCTTATGTAATTTTTGCAGCCTGCTGGCACAAACAAAGCCCTAAGGAGCAAGGGATGCAGGCATGCGTGATGCAGGCCCGGAATACACATCACGGGCCGTTAAGATACGAGCACGAAAACAGGATCGCGCATCACGAAAAGAAAAGCACAAAATGTTGCGCTTGCAGTATTTTATAGACATAAATTGGAATCAATTCAAGATATTTTTTATAAATATACTTTTTAAAATAAAATATAGTCTTAAATAATTGGATTTTTATATTTGTATTATTGTCAGAATAGAGTTTGTATTGTTCTGATATTTATTTATTCACATGCAAACTAATTTTGTTCGCTACTTGAATGTTTTTTTTCGGGGCGCATTTTTAATCAGACCGATCACGAGAGCAGGGTAAATGCATGGCACAAAATTCAAATATAACTTCATATCTTGAATTGAGTGTTGTTTAAAAATAATCAATGAACAAGTAATGACTGATGTTTACTGTGTTTATGCCCGCCTTGATTTTTCCAGATTCTTCAGGTCAGCAACCATCTTCTTCAATGGAGAGCCCCAGTCAGAAGGTTGCGGCTGCTGATATATGCGTAGAGTGTCATACCACGGAGTATCCGTGCGACCGGAAAGCCAGCGCCAACACTGGTCAAAACGTGAGAGCATCCAGACCGGTTTACCAAGACCCGCAGCCAGATGAACCACGGATGTATCAACAGAGATCACCATGTCCAGATTGCTGATCAATGCGGCCGTATCATCAAAATCATGCAGTTGGCTGGTGTGGTTGATCAACTTCATACCTGCGGGCGGGGTTTTGGCCTGGATACCTTTTTCCCCTACCTGCAGACTGTAGAATAGAACATTCGGAACCGTTGCCAGTGGAGCAAGGCTTTGCAGGCTGACAGAGCGGCGCTGGTCCACAAACTCCACGTACCTGACCTCACGGTGTGGAGAACCCGCCCAAACAAGGCCAATCCGCAATGTGGGCACCACGGAGTTGAAAAAAGTATCCTTGTCCAGCCGGTTCTTCCAGACTTCAACCTGTGTGGGGTCCGGTTTAAGGTAGCCGCTGGCCAGCGGTATAGTTTCCAGTGTTGTGCCAAGTAAATAAGGCAGGCTCCCCACGGAACATTCCAGATCATGAGGGGGGGGCACGTCATCAACGGTTATAAACAGATGTTCTGGAAAAGAGCGTTGCAGCAAAGTTAATAATTCTTTGCGGACTTTAACAATAATCTTGCCGCCTCGTTTTGCGGCAAATGGAATAAAGCGCACGAAGTGCAGCATGTCGCCAAACCCGCCTTCTGTATGGACCAGAAGCGTTTTGCCAACAAATATCTCTCCCTTCCACAAAGCACCCTGCAGGTTATGCTTGCCAATAATGTTGCTGTTCCAGCGCCATTCATAGGCTTCAAAACCATTTGCATAATCCCCGTGCGCCAGCAGGGATAGCGCGTAATTCGTGCGGCATTGCCCATTGTCGGGTTCGACCTGTATGGCGGCCTTGTGAAAATTCTGCGCAAGTGCGTGTCGCCCCTGGCAATCCAGAACAACGCCCAGGTTACTGAGCGCTCGGGCATGTTGTGGTCGCAATGTAAGGCACTGTTTATATGCGTCTATAGCGCCCGAATGATCCTGGAGTTCAAACAGGACGTTACCAAAATTGGACCATGCATCGGGCATGTCCGGCTTGATCTGCACCGCACGGCGCAATAGCTCCTGGGCGGTTTTAAAATCTCCCAAAGAGCACAGCAGCCCACCATAATTGCTGAGCGCATAGGCATCATGCGGGTTGCGCTGCAACTCCGCCTGATACGCCAAAACAGCATCCTGCAAGCGGTTGGCGCGTTGCAAAGCCGCGGCATCCATGGGTTGGGCATCCGACTGACCGGGCAGGACGGGCGAGGAAGACTGCGGCATAAGGATGCAACCCGGAATTCAGTTAAAGAAAGAGAAACGTCATGCTCTGGCTGGTCAGGCCAAGGTCATGGCCTGACAAAACCAACCAGTTTTTCAGCTTCTGCTACAATCGGTTCAGCAATTGCCTGGGCACGCCGGGCACCTTGATGCAACATGTTTACCAGATATGCTTCATCTTGCAAAAGTTGGCTGGTTTTTGCAGCAATAGGTGCTACTTCGTTGACTACTACCTCGGTCAGCGCCGCCTTGAACGGACCAAAGCCCTGACCTTGGTGGAGGTCGAGGACTTGCTGCACGGTCATACCCGACAAAGCCGCGTAGATTGATACAAGATTTTTTGCTTCAGGCCGCTCCACCAAACCGGATGGGTCGGATGGTATGACACCAGTATCGGTTTTTGCGCGCCTGATTTTTTGCGCAATTGTGTCGGCATCATCCGTCAGTTCAATACGGCTCTGGGCGGATGGGTCGGATTTGGACATTTTCTTGGTCCCATCCCGAAGGCTCATGACGCGCGCGGCCTCTGGCGGGATAAGGGGTTCAACCTGCGGAAAAAACTCAACGCCGTAATCGTGGTTGAACTTCTGGGCGATGTCGTTGGTCAATTCCAGATGCTGTTTCTGGTCTTCGCCAACAGGTACGCGTGTTGCCTTGTATGCCAGTATGTCCGCCGCCATCAGGTTGGGATAGACGTAAAGGCCGGCTGAGTGGTTTTCCCTGTCCTTGCCCGCCTTGTCCTTGAACTGGGTCATACGGTTAAGCCAGCCAAGCCGGGCCACACAGTTAAAAATCCACGCCAGACGTGCATGCGCGGAAACGGCAGACTGGTTGAACAGGATATGCCGCTCGGCATCAATGCCCGAGGCAAGAAGAATGGCCGCCTGCGTTAGCGTGTGTTCACGCAACATGGCCGGGTCTTGCCAGACCGTAATGGCATGCATATCCACTAGGCAAAACACACATTCATGGTCCGCCTGCAAGTTGACCCAGTTGCGGATTGCTCCCAGGTAATTGCCAAGCTGGGGAACACCTGAAGGCTGAATGCCAGAAAAAATACGTTGCATGCGGCTCGATCGCTATTGTCTGTAAGAAAAAAGGAAAATGCGGAAAACGCTCCAGAACTTCGCGTTCAGTAATAACCTTGCCTGACCATGGAACTCCATCGCGGGCAGGGGGCAACACAAGGTGCCTGCCGCACACCTGGCAATCCACCCCTTTGGTGGAACACAACGCGACTGGGTTTTCCTCTTGATGCCCTACCCATCACGGGCTGGAAAAAAGTGTGTGCCTTACCTTGCAGTAAGGCACAGGAGCAAAACCTTGTTCAGCGTATGGTGCTAACCCAAAGGGAGGAAACACCATACGCGGTCAAGGTGCCAGGAGAGCCTGCACGCTCCACCGTATTTTACGGCGAGGTATGCGTGTGCTCGACACCAAGAAGCTGAATACGGAACACCAGGGGGCTGTCAGAGGGAATAACCCCCATGGACCTATGGCCGTAACCCAGTTCAGGCGGTACATAAAGCATCCATGTGTCACCCACATGCATGAGGGGAAGAGCCTGCATCCAGCCTTCCACCAGGCCGTCCAGCGGCATTTGCATGTATGCACCATTGCCGTGCTGCTCCGAACCATCAAAGATGGAACCATCGGGCAGGCGCCCTTCATAGATCAGCATCATGACATCACCCTTGCGGGGCTGCTCACCATCCTTGGGCCCGGATTCCAGAACTTTATAGGCCAGACCGTTCTTGAGCACCGTCACACCTGGTTGCGACCGCAATTTGGCCATCTGCTGTGTTGGCGTCAGTTCGACTTCTTCCGCCTTATGGCCACCACAGGCTGTTAGCGAAAAGGCCAGGCCGGCCGCAAGCATACATGGAACAAAAGAAAATCGACGGGACATGGTGTTTGTGTGCTCCCTTGCAAAGTTCAGAAAAAGTGGCGCTTAAAGCGCGCCACCTTTACGACCAATCTGCGCGCCCAGGCGCAGGCGCAGCGCATTCAGCTTGATAAAGCCCTGGGCATCTTCCTGATTATAAGCGCCTTCGTCATCTTCAAATGTCACAACACGGGTATCATACAGGCTGTTTGGGCTTTCGCGGCCAACGCAGATCACATTGCCCTTATACAGCTTCAGTCGGACCCGCCCGGTTACGGAATGTTGCGAGGCATCAATCAGGGCCTGCAACATGCGGCGCTCGGGAGAAAACCAGAGGCCGTTATACAGAATGGACGCATAGCGCGGCATCAGGCTATCTTTAAGATGCATGGCTTCGCGGTCCAGAGTAATGGACTCCATGCTCCGATGCGCCGTGAGCAGAATGGTGCCCCCCGGGGTTTCGTACACACCACGGGACTTCATGCCCACAAAGCGGTTTTCCACCAGGTCAAGGCGGCCAATACCATTGGCCCGGCCCAGTTCATTCAGGCGGGCCAGCAATGTCGCGGGGGACAGAGCTTCACCGTTAATGGCAACGGGGTCGCCACTTACAAAGTCGATGGTAATTTCGGTCGCGTGGTCCGGGGCTGCTTCTGGCGCGATTGTACGCTGGAAAACAATTTCCTCAGGTGCAATGGCCGGGTCTTCGAGCATTTTCCCTTCGGAAGAGGAATGAAGCAGATTGGCATCAACCGAGAACGGGGCTTCGCCGCGCTTGTCCCTGGCAATGGGGATCTGGTTTTCTTCGGCAAAAGAGAGCAGGCGTGTGCGTGAGGTCAGGTCCCATTCGCGCCACGGAGCAATAACCGTGATATCGGGCTTGAGTGCATAATAGGCCAGTTCAAACCGAACCTGGTCATTCCCCTTGCCCGTAGCGCCATGTGCAACAGCGTCGGCCCCAACGGCCTCTGCGATTTCAATCTGGCGTTGTGCAATCAGCGGGCGGGCGATGGATGTGCCGAGCAGGTACTGACCTTCGTACAGCGTGTTGGCGCGGAACATGGGAAAGACAAAATCCTTCACGAATGTCTCGCGCAGGTCTTCCACAAAAATTTCCTTGACGCCGAACATCTCGGCCTTCTTGCGCGCGGGTTCAAGTTCCTCACCCTGCCCGAGATCGGCCGTAAAGGTTACGACTTCGCAGCCATAGGTCTTTTGCAGCCACCTCAGGATAACGGACGTATCCAGCCCCCCCGAGTAAGCCAGAACAACCTTTTTAACGTCTTTTTTGGCGGAAGTCGCGCCCATGCACCAATCTCCTGATCACTCTGAATAACAGGTTTGCCTTTCTCCTATCACCGAGAAAGGCTTGGAGCCAGAGCGCTTTCCCGCTCCAGCCATGCTTGGGGGAGAAAAAAGTATGTTTTTAGGGAGCAAGCGTGTTTCTGGCCCGCTCACTTGCGGTTTTCAACTGCCCGCAGGCTGCCAGAATATCCCGCCCACGGGGGGTGCGGATGGGAGAGGCAAAACCAGCGTTCATAATAATTTCCGCAAATCTGTTCTGCTGCTCACGCGTGGAGGGCCTGTATTCACTGCCCGGCCACGGGTTGAAGGGGATCAGGTTGACCTTGGCCGGGATGTCGGCAATCAGCCTGACCAGTTCACGTGCATCGGCCTCGCTGTCATTCACGCCACGGAGCATGATGTACTCAAAGGTAATGCGCCGCGCATTGCTGGCCGCAGGGTAGCGGCGGCAGGCGGCCAGCACCTCTTCAATCGGGTATTTGCGGTTGAGGGGGACAATTTCATCCCGCAGGTCATTACGCACGGCATGGAGCGAAACGGCGAGGTTAATGCCCAGTTCATCTCCGCAGCGGTCCATGAGCGGCACCACGCCGGATGTGGAAAGGGTAATCCTCCGCCGCGAAAGGCCAATGCCCTCTCCATCCATGATGATTCGCATGGCCTTGGCGATGTTTTCATAATTGTAGAGAGGCTCCCCCATGCCCATCAGAACTATGGTGGAAAGCAGGCGAGGGGTGTCCCCCTTGGGGCTGGGCCATTCCGCGTAGGAATCCCGTGCGGCCATAAACTGCCCCACAATTTCCGCCGCTCCCAGGTTGCGAACCAGCTTTTGGGTGCCCGTGTGGCAAAAAGTGCATGAGAGTGTGCACCCGACCTGGGACGAAATGCACACAGCCCCACGGTCTTCCCGCCGGTCGGGAATATACACGGTTTCCGCTTCCTGCCCGTCACGGAAACGGAACAGGAATTTACGTGTTGCATCCTGCGATGTCTGGACGGTGGACACTTCTGGCCGCGCAATAATGAATTTGTCTGCCAGTTTTTGCTGGAGCGGTTTGGCAATACTGCTCATGAGCGAAAAATCAGTAACACCCTGATGGTAAATCCAGTGCCACAACTGCTTGGTTCGGAAAGGTTTTTCTCCGATTTCAAGCAAAAATTCGGTCAATTCCTCGCGCGAGAGGCCAACAATATCCCGCCGTCCATCCGCCGTCAGGGGGGAGGGAGGGCTGAACAAAGCCGCTTTGGCCAGAATACGCGTGCGTTCCTCTTCATTCAGTGCGGTCACCGCGGCGGCATCGGCAGGGTTTGTGGCAGAGGAAACTGGAGACGACATGGGAATGGCACTGCTTCGTAAAATGGGGAGAGGGTGCTTCATAACAAAAAAAAAGGCTGACAGATACCAGCCTCTTTTCCCTCATGCCAACGACCCGCACCAATAACCAGGAAGCCTCCCCCAGAAGCCCGCCAACCTGGCCGAGGCCTGGTCTTTCAGGGCATTTTGCAGCCATGTGGCCATTGTCATCTTGGATGTGTCCACATTATCCAAGATCATGCCAATGGTCTGCGCGGAATAGGCGTCCGGCTTTGTATCGGCAGAAATCGGGAAGGATGGACGGCTGATTTCAAGTGTCAGTGCTGGAGCGGCCGCCTTGTCATCGCCCACGCTCATGCTGGCAGGAGAGGGGGTGTCTTCCTGTATATCCGCCACAACCGAGAGCTTGGTCGCCTCCGGGTTCTGCCCGAAATAAAGATAGGCATAGGTTGCAGCCGCAGACAGCACATCCTTTACAGTCTGGCGGTACAGATCGGCCTGGCCCGCGGCATCACTGACATGCACCGTTGCCGGGTCAGCCTTGATGGTCAGCACACCAGCCTGCATGTCGTCTTGCAGGACCAGTCCATCCTGCTCGTACCCACGGAGCAGAACACTCCCTGTTTCCGTTGTCGGCTGCGGCGATATTGAAGGGTGGTGAACAGGCGCCGCCAAGGCCAACGAGCTTGACGCCAAAAGAAAGGCCGCACCAAACAGGGTTGCCATCTTGCGCATGATGCTGTGTTCCTTCCCTTGCTGATGAATTGATTTTTTCATCCTCTCAGAGAATTGTGGCAAAAAAACCGGCCATCTGCCATGCAAAAAGCGGGAAGCGATCTGAAAATTTAATTTAAGCTTTACACACAGCCTGATTTTTACGGTGCGCGCTGTGCTGCGATCAGGAATTCCTTGTTCCCTTCCGGCCCGGTAATGGGGCTGAGTTCTATCCCCAGCACCTGCCAGCCCGGCAAGGTGGACCACCAGTCCTGTATGGTGGCGCACACACTTTCATGCACGGCGGGGTCTCGGACAACACCTTTGGCGCCAATCTGCTCCCGCCCGGCTTCGAACTGGGGTTTGATCAGAGCCACCGCCCACGCATTGTCAGCCGCAAGAGCAAGGGCTGCAGGTAAAATAGTCCGAAGGCCAATAAAACTGGCATCACAGACAATAACTTCGGGGGCTACGGGAATAAGTGTTTTGTCCAGATAACGGGCATTACACTTTTCCAGCACGCTGACCCGTGGATCGGAGCGCAGTTTCCAGGCCAGTTGTCCATGCCCGACATCAACAGCATAAACATGCTCGGCCCCGTGCGTGAGCAGCACGTCCGTGAAGCCCCCAGTGGATGCCCCCACATCCAGGCATTGACGGCCTGTGGGAGAAAGCCCGAAGTGATCCAGGGCATGTGCCAGCTTGCATCCTCCGCGTGACACCCACGGATGGTCCTGCCCGCGCAGTTCCAAAGGCGCATCCTCGGCTAACTGGTCTCCAGCCTTGGCAACGCGTTTGGTACCGCTAAAAACAAGCCCGGCCATAATAAGGGCCTGCGCTTTTGTCCGGCTTTCCACCAACCCGCGTTCAACAAGAATCTGGTCTGCCCGACGCCGAGCCATGTAATCAGGCCAACCGCTCTTCGGTTACGCTCACGCCCAGGGCGTTAAGAGCGGTTGCGACGATGTGCGGGGCGGAGAGCCC